>NZ_SCND01000417.1:0-4837 GCF_005503585.1 Pseudomonas sp. 2VD | reverse complement strand
GCCACAGGCTTCGCCGCCGGCTTGGCTGCGGGCTTCGCGGCTGCGGTTTTCGCCGCGGGCTTGGCCGCCGGTTTCGCCACAGGCTTCGCCGCCGGCTTGGCTGCGGGCTTCGCTGCCGCGGTTTTCGCCGCAGGCTTGGCAGCCGGTTTCGCAGCCGGCTTGGCCGCAGGCTTCGCCGCTACGGTTTTCACCGCAGGCTTGGCTGCCGCCTTCGCAGCAGGTTTGGTCGCGGGTTTCGCCTTGCGGCTCTCCAGAGCCTTGCCAGCAGCTTCCTTCACCTTGCCGACACCCTGCGCCAGCTTGAGGCTTTCCTGTACGTCACGCTTGAGGCCGACGATGTAGGTACGGGTGTCCGCCTGCCGGGCCTTCAGGGTATCCAACGCTTCTTCCAGGTCGCTGATGGTCTCGCGCGCCTTGGCCTGTGCCTTGGTCTTGCCGGCCTTGGCAGCATCCTGCAGCTTGGTGCGAGCCTTGTGCAGTTTTTCCTGGGCTTTGCCACGTTGCTTTTCAAGTTTGGCCAGGAGCTTTTCCGAATCGACCAGCGCTTGTTTGCACGCACCTTCCAGGTGCTCGACAAGGCTGTGGGAAAGTTGCTGCAACAGGTGCAAGGGGGTGGTGACGGGCTTCTTGTTGGCCGACATGACGTGCCTCCAGGCGGACGTGGTTGCGCCCATACTAGACCCGCACACCCCCTCTCGCCAACGGGTTCGATGTGCTACAAGCGACGTGCGCCAGGATTGCCCGCCGATTCGTTTGGAGAAACCGCATGCCGCGCCGCCTTTTCATCGGTCTTTTTCTACTGCCGCTGCCGCTTTTCGCCGCGCCCCCCAAGGACGAACTGGCCTATGCCGTAGGCGCCCGCCTGGGCACGCGCCTACAGCAGGAAATGCCCGGCCTAGAGCTATCCGAGCTACTTCTCGGACTGCGCCAGGCCTATCGCGGCGAGGCACTTGAAATCCCCCCCGAACGCATCGAACAACTTCTGCTGCAACACGAGAACGCCACGACGGAAACACCGCGGACCACACCCGCCGAGGCCCGCTTCCTGGCCAACGAAAAAGCCCGCTTCGGCGTCCGCGAATTGACCGGCGGCGTCCTCGTCAGCGAATTACGTCGTGGCCAAGGTAACGGCATCGGCGCGGCAACCCAGGTACACGTCCGTTACCGCGGCCTGCTCGCCGACGGTCAAGTGTTCGACCAGAGCGAAAGCGCCGAGTGGTTCGCCCTGGACAGTGTGATAGAGGGATGGCGCACAGCGTTGCGAGCGATGCCTGTCGGCGCGTGCTGGCGAGTGGTGATTCCTTCGGCGCAAGCCTATGGCCACGAAGGCGCTGGCGACCTGATCCCGCCCGACGCTCCGCTGGTCTTCGAGATCGACCTGCTGGGCGTCCGCTAAAATGCAAAAACGGCGCTCTCCCGCATGGAGACGCGCCGTTTCGTAACGACTCGCCGGTGAATCAGACCGGTACTGCCGAACCCTCTGCGCCGCTCTGGCTGTGGGCGTTGTGCAGGACTTCGATGAGGCAGTCCTCCAGCTCGAAGCGTTCGTGCAACTGTTGCCGCAGGACCTTCAGCTCCGCGATGAGGCAGGCTCCTTCACGGCAATCGCCGTTGTCGCAGCGATCGTTGAAGTTCAGCGCGGATTCGGTGATGGCTTCCAGCCGGGGGAAGATCTGCTTGGCCAGCTCCAGGCCGCGCTGATCGCCGAAGGCCTTGCCTTCCGCCGTCAGTTGCTCGTAGACCTCGAAGTGTCCGGCAGATACGTAGTCCAGCAGCAATTGGCAAAAATGCTGGAGTTCTTCGGCGTTGGGCGCCGGTGCCTGAATACCGCTCAGGGCATCGAAGGCCTGCACCAGTTGCTGGCGCTCATGCAGCCAGCGATCGATCAGTTGGTGCACGCCCCCCCACCGCTCTTGGGCATTACGGCAGCTTTCGAGCATGTTGTCCTCGCTTCCCTCTTCGGACGTCCCGGAGAATCATCGTCCGCTCCGAGACGCATTGCTGACGCACTCTCTGCGCTCTGTGGGAGAACGCCTGTGCAAGGGGCGGACTCCGGCGCTACGGAAAGCCAGATTATGCCCCCGGGATGACCCCATCAAGACGCCCGTACAGAAAAATTCATACGGATGTTTGATCGGTATCCCGCATCCGCTCTGGTTTTCGCCAAATCGATACGGCCGACGCTCGAGAGCTGACGAAAGGCCACGGGACAGCCCGCGTCAGGCACGTCGGAGGAACTGCACGATGGAGAAACCGAGATAGGCAACGAACGCCAGCAGGCTCCATTCCGGAATGCTCAGGGTGAACAGCGTCCAGCTCACCTGGGCACAATCCGCGGTGCCATGCAGGACCAGGCGGATCACTTCCTGGAAGGGAAGCGCCTGCATCATGTAGTCGAGGCTGGGCAGGCAGGCCGGCAGTTGGTCCAGCGGAACGGTCTGCAACCATACCTGGCGGGCGGCCGTGGCCCCGCCGCCGAGAGCGAGCAGGAACACCAGCACGGAGTAGATACGCCGCCCACGTAGACCGGGCCCCTGGATCGCGCCAGCGAGGCAGGTCAGGCCGATCAGGATGAAGAAGATCCGCTGCACGACGCACAGCGGGCAGGCCTCCAGGCCAACCACATGTTCCAGGTACAGCGCCCCGCCCATGATGGCGACGCAGGCCAGGAACGCGAGAAGGAAAAGCTGACGGGGGCTGGCCAGGGGCATGGCGGATCCACAGGTACACAGGGGAAAGGCCGCCTACGGTAGTGGAAAGCCTCCGGCCGTTTCAAGCCGCAAGTCCGCTCTGCGGCAAGACATCCCGAATCATGCCGGGCGCCCGCGACAAGCCGCCACAGTCCTGCCGATGGAGCCGAACGGGGAACGCCGGGGCGTTCCCCATGCTCAAATGCCCGCCACCACCACGGGCAGCCCCGGAGTACGCCGATCGAGCAGGACCAGGCCCTCCTGGAACAACTGGTTGCTGCGCTCGACCTCGCCGAGCTGCGCCAGCAGGCGGCCCAGCTCGGCGCAGGTCTCGGCACTGCGCTGGAAGCTCAGGCTGGCCTCCAGGTATTCCCGGGCCTTGCCCCAGAGCTTGTTGATCAGGCACAGGCGCCCCAGGGTCAGCAGCAGGCCGGGATCGTTCGGATGTTCCTTGAGCCAACCTTCCGCGGCCTGCAATTGCTTGCCCGGATCGCGCCCGCGCACCTGCCCGTAGAGTTGCACCAGGGTCGCGTCGAAGCCTTGCTTGAGCGCATGGCGGAGGACTTCTTCAGCCTCTTCCTCGGCGCCCAGGCGAAGCAGTTGGGCGGCATAGCCCGCGACGATCGCCGGGTCTGCACGCAGCGCCGAAGGCACGTTCTGCCAGCGCTGGGTCAGCGGCTGCAACGCCGTCTCGCCCTCGTTCAGTCCACGCTCGCCGGCTTCCTGCAAGGAAGCCACCCAGGCACGGCGTTCGAGGTCGCGCAGTTCGGAATCCTTCAGCACACGCTCCTTGCGCAGCTCCGGCAGCAGGACGCAAAGGGCCTGCCAGTCGTGCTGGGTGACGTACAGCTGCTGCATCAGCCGCAATACCGTGCGGTGCTGCGGCTGGAGCCCGTGCAGCTCTTCAAGGGTATTGCGTGCCTGCGGGTAGTCGCCGCGATTGATCAGCAGTTGCGCACGGGTCAGGCCGACCAGCAATTGGGCGTCCGGCTCGCGCTCGCGAGCCCGGTTCAGCAGGTCGTCGGCCTCGTCGTAGCGTTCGAGTTCGTTGGCGGCCCGCGCCGCGCCGAGGTAATGCATCAGCGGCCGCTCGCCCATCTCCGCCGCCCGCCGCAAGTGACGCAGTGCTTGCGGCCAGTTGCCTTCGCCGAGATCGCGCAGGCCGCTGTGCTCGGCCATCTGCACGCGACGCCGGCGGTTGTAGCGCGACCAGGGGTTGACCACCCGCCCCGAGCTGCCGAGCAGGCGCAGGACCAGGCGCACCAGCACCACCAGCAGCCAGACCACCGCCAGCAGGGCGAGGAACGACCACAGGCTGGATTCGTAACGGAAGCTCTTGTAGGCGATCAGCACATAGCCGGCCTGCTCGGAGATCGCCAGCCCAACCAGCGTGGCGACCAGCACCACCGCCAGGACCAGGAGGTAGATGCGTCTCATGGACGGCCCTCCGTGGCCGGAGCCGCCTGCGCCTCGGGCACCAGGTTGCCGGCCGCCTCGCGGCGCGACACGTAGGCCTGCAAGGCGCTCAGGGCCGGTGCGAGGTCAGGGACCTGCACGGTGACCGGCTGCTTCGCCAACTCATCGATACGCAACTTCAACGCGCGGCTGTCGGCCAGCTCTACGTTGAAATAGCCGTCCAGCACATCCTGGGCCTGCTTCAGCGCCTGCTCGTAGACTTCCTGCTTGCCATTCAGCGCCGCCCACTGGGCTTGCTCAAAGGCCAGGCCGATGGTCAGGCGCACCTGCGCCAATTGCTCGCCGGCCAGCAGCGGACGAATGTCCTGGTCGGCATTGAAATCGATGCGGATGTAGCGCGAGATCTTCTCCCACCACAGCTCCCAGGTGCTGTTGCCGTCGCCCCAGGCGACATTGCTGGCACCGCTTTCGCCTTCCTTGAAGGTCGGCGTGAGCGGTTGCAACTGGTTGACCTGCTCGCGCAACGCCGCCAGTTGCACGAACAGCCCGGTACGGTCCGGCTCCGGCAACGCGCGCAGGGCCTCGAGGCTGGCCGCCAGCTTGGCGCGGGCGGCATAGGCGCCGGGATCGTTCTGCGCGCGCAGGATGTCATCGGCGCCCTGCACCAGTTCGGTGGCGCTGCCCACGTCCTGCAAGGCGGACAGGCGCAGGCTGGCCAGGCGCAGCAGGTG
>NZ_SCND01000416.1:0-4846 GCF_005503585.1 Pseudomonas sp. 2VD | reverse complement strand
CGAGCGCTACCTGCGCGAGCTGGGCGTGCGCCCGGCGAATTTCTACTACGAAAAGTTCGCCGCCAGCGCGGCCTGAACCCGAGCGAGCCAAGGAGATTCCCATGAACGACAGATTCCGCGACAAGGTCGCCCTGGTCAGCGGCGCCGCCCAGGGCATCGGCCTGGGCGTGGCCCGGCGCCTGCTGGAGGAAGGCGCGCGGGTGGTGGCGGTGGACCGCTCCGAGCTGGTCCACGAATTGGCCGGCGACGCCTGCCTGTGCCTGACCGCCGACCTGGAGCGCTACGCCGAATGCCAGCGGGCACTGGAGTGGACCCTGGAGCGTTTCGGCCGGCTGGACATCCTGGTCAACAACGTCGGCGGCACCCTCTGGGCGAAGCCCTACCAGCACTACGCCGAGGACGAGATCGAGGCCGAGCTGCGGCGTTCGCTGCTGCCCACCTTGTGGTGTTGCCGCGCGGCGCTGCCGGCGATGCTGGGGCAGGGTAGCGGGGCGATCGTCAACGTCTCGTCGGTTGCCACCCGCGGGGTCAACCGGGTGCCCTATGGCGCCGCCAAGGGCGGGGTGAACGCGCTGACCGCCTGCCTGGCGTTCGAGACCGCCGACCAGGGCATCCGCGTCAACGCGGTGGCGCCGGGCGGCACCGACGCGCCGCCGCGAAGGATTCCGCGCAACGCCGCGGCGCAGAGCGAGGAGGAGCGGCGCTGGTATCGACAGATCGTCGAGCAGACCCTCGACAGCAGCCTGATGAAGCGCTACGGCAGCATCGACGAGCAGGTCGCGGCGATCCTTTTCCTCGCCTCCGACGAGGCGTCCTACATCACCGGCGTGACCCTGCCGGTAGCTGGCGGCGACCTCGGCTGAGCGCTTCAGTCGCCGCTTTCGGTGAACTTCTCCAGATACAGCCGCAGATGTTCCAGGGAGCGCTCGCGCAGCCACTGGCGGACCGCCTCGACCATCGGCGGCGGCCCGCACAGGTAGAGGTCGAAAGCTTCGTCGCGCAGGCGGGCGGCGTCGAAATGCTCGTGCAGGTAGCCGCGCCGGCCGTCCCAGTCGGCGTCCGCCTCGCTGAGCACCGGGACGAAGCGGAAGCCGGGAAGCCGCTCGGCGTAGCCGGCGATCCGCTGCAATTCGCAGAGATCGGCGGCGCGGCGTACCCCGTAGTAGAGATGCACCGGCCGCTCGCAGCCGCGCTCGGCCAGTTCGTCGAGCATGCCGAGGAACGCCGACAGGCCGGTGCCGCCGGCCACCAGCAGCAACGGGCGCTCGACCTGGCGCAGGTAGAAGGTGCCCAGCGGCGCCTCGAAGCGGATCTCGTCGCCGACCCGGCACCCTTGGCGCAGGTAGTCGCTCATGGCGCCGCCCGGGAGCAGGCGGATGAGGAACTGCAGGTGGTTCTGCGGATTCGGCCGGTTGGCGAAGGAGTAGGCGCGCCGGCAGTCGCTGCCGGGTACTTGCAGGCGCGCGTACTGGCCGGGCAGGAAGTCCAACTGGCGGCCCGCGGCGCCGGCGTCGAGGCGGAGCAGCGCGGTGTCCTCGGAGAGCAGGCGCAGTTCGCGCACCACGCCGCTGTGCTCCTGGGCCGCGGCGGCGTGGCAGAGGGTCGAGGCGAAGTCGAAGTAGAAGGCCGCGTCGGAGCGCACCCGGGTCTGGCAGGCGAGCACCTTGCGCTGCTCCAGGTCGGCGGCGGAGAGGGTGTCCTCGTCGGCGTAGTCCAGGCTGTAGCTGCCCGCCTCGCAGCGGCCCATGCAGGTGCCGCAGACCCCTTCGCGGCAGTCCAGCGGCAGGTTGATGCCGTGGCGCAGGGCGGCGTCGAGGAGCAGGTCGTCGTGGCCGACGGGCAGGAACAGGGTCTTGCCGTCGGCGAAGCTGAGGGCGACTTTGTGATTCATCGTGACGGGGCCCGCCGTTCAGAGGTGGTAGAAGTCGAGGACCGAGTCGATCCGGTCGTTGAGCAGGACGATGTGCTTGCGCGCGATCAGCCAGGCCTCGCCATGGGGTTTCAGGCGGTAGGTGGCATGGCCGAAGAAGCTGCCGGTCTGGTCCAGGCGCTGGAACAGGGTCTGCCAGTTGACCCGCACTCGCAGCAGGCCTTCGCCTTCCTCGGCGATGCGCACGTTGCCGATCTGGTGCAGGGTGCGCGGCATCGGCACGGTGGACGCGGCCTTGCCGGTGCGGATACGGAACACCCGGTCTTCCAGGCCGGCACGGCTGGGGTAGTAGATCAGCGACATCTCGCGCTTCGGATCGCGGGTGTAGCGGTGCTCGGACTCCCACTGCGGCAGGTGGAACTCGCACTGTTCGTCGAACTGCGCGAGGTAGCCGTCCCAGTCCTGGGCATCGCAGAGTTCGGCGTGGCGGTAGAGGAACTGTTCGACGCGGTACTGCAGTCCGGCGTTCATGGGGTCACCTCCTTCGCGCGCAGGGCCAGGCGCTCCAGGCCGTCGAGGAGGAAGCGCCGCCAATGCGCGTGCTGGTTGACGTAGAGGCCTTCGTGGGTGATCTCGGTGCCGGTCAGCAGCGGCGCGATACCCAGCGCCTGGCTGTTCGGCGTCGCGCCTTCGAGCCACTTGCCGTGGCCGCGGGAGATGTCGCTCCAGCGCTCCAGGCGGGCCTGGAAGCCACGCTGGGCTTCGCGGAACTCCACCAGATCGTCGGGCGTGCCCATCCCGGAGACGTTGAAGAAGTCCTCGAACTGGCGGATCCGGTTCTCCCGGTCGGCGTCCGACTCGCCCTTGACGCCGATGCACTGGCTGACGATCTCGGTACGGTTCCAGGCCAGCGGGCGGACGATGCGCAGCTGCGAGCTGATCTGGTCGATGACGAACAGGCTGGGGTAGAGATTGAGGTTGCGCAGGCGATGCATCATCCACTCGGCGCGGGCCTGGCCGTATTCCGCCACCAGCCGCGGCATCACGCTGGCGTAGCCGGGGCGTACGGCGGGGTTGGGCATCTCGCTGAAGAGCACGCTGTGGCCGTTGGCGAAGGAGAACCAGCCGTCGTCGGTGGCCGCGTCGCCGGCGCCGAGCTTGCTGTAGTCGAGGGTGGCGGCCGCGCCGCCGCGCTCGGCCTCGACCTGCTGGCGGTGCTGCACGGTGGCTACGTAGTTGTAGTGCACGGTACTGACGTGATAGCCGTCCAGGCCATTCTCGTTCTGCAGCTTCCAGTTGCCTTCGTAGGTGTAGGTGGAGGTGCCGGGCAGCACTTCCAGCTCGCCGCTGGGAGACTGCGCCACCAGCATGTCGAGGAACACCCGGGCGTCGCCGAGGAAGTCCACCAGGTCGTCCTCGCCGGCGACGTCCAGGCTGACGAAGACGAAGCCCCTGTAGCTCTGGATGCGCGCTTTCTTCAGGCCGCGGGTGGCCTTGTCGAAGCCTTCCGGGTATTCGCCCGGCGCCTTGACCTTCACCAGCCGGCCGTCGTTCTTGTAGCACCAGGCATGGAACGGACAGGTGAAGGTCGACTGGTTGCCCTTGCCGACCCGCACCAGGGTCGCGCCGCGATGCTGGCAGGCGTTGACCAGCGCGTGCAACTGGCCGTTGCCGTCGCGGGTGACGATCAGCGGCTGGCGTCCGGCGCGCAGGGTGACGAAGTCGTGGGGCCTGGCCAGTTCGCTTTCGTGGCAGGCGTAGATCCAGTTCTTTTCGAAGATCAGCTCCATCTCCAGGTCGAACAGCTCCGGTTCGGTGAACATGTCCCGGGCGATGCGGAAGATGCCTTCCTCGGGACGGAAGTCGAGACAGCCGCCGACATAGTCGCGCCACTGTTCGAGGCTTCTGCGGGTAGCGTTCATGCGTTCTCACCCTTGTGCGTTGTCGTTATGGGTGACCCATTCAACGGCCACGAGCGGGGGCGGGCTATCCGCTTAGTCGACGATGCGCATCCCGAAAATGTGCGGCCGCCGAGGAGCGGCCGAGGGCCTCGCGGAGGGCTCGTTCCGGGTTCGAGCGGCGCTTGCGGCGGACGCTTTGTCCGGAAAGTCGGCGAACGCTATCCGGATAGTGGAGGATGCGGGGAGCCGGCCTTGCGCCGGCACATGCCTTGCATTTTGCTGAAAACAGAGCGCCAGCAGAGCGCATCCCCAGCCTTGCCGTGTCGAGTGCCGAACCATGATGAGGAGCCATCCCGTCGCCGATCGTGGCGATCTCCATGCCGACCACCTGGACCTGGCCGCCGCCCGTTCCTGGATGTCGAAGGTCTGCGGGCCGCACCGGCTGGAAGCGGCGAGCCCGGGACTGGTGCAGTTCCAGCACCACGGCAACGTGCTGAAGTCGATGTGCACCACCCTCGGCTACATCGGCTACGGCACCGACGTCACCATCACCGTCGAGGATGCCGCGGCGTTCAACGCCTACAGCCTGAGCCTGCCGCTCAGCGGCGAGCAGGAGCTGTGCCGGGGCGGGCTGCGCCTGCTCTCCGACGTCCGCCGCGGGGTGATCATCGCGCCCAACGAGCGCCAGGAGCTGAGCATCGCCGGGGACTGCCGCAAGCTGCAGGTGGTGATCGGCCGCACGGCGATGCGCAAGGTCCTGGAGGAGATGTTGCAGCGGCCGATCGATACGCCCTTGCGCTTCGATCCGGAGATGGATGCCCTGGACGGCGCCTCGGCGTCCTGGTGGCGCACCGTGCGGCACATCAGCGAGGAGATGGCGCGCAGCGAACTCTACGCCCAGGCGTTTTTCAGCAGCGACCTGGAACGCGCGCTGATCAAGGGACTGATCCTGGCCCAGCCGAACAACTACAGCGAGGCCCTGCAGCAGGGCCTTGGCGGGCGCCCGCCGCACTACCTGCTGCGCGCTCGCGAGTTTCTCCAGGCCAACGCCCGCGAGACCCTGAGCCTGGAGGAC
>NZ_SCND01000415.1:0-4861 GCF_005503585.1 Pseudomonas sp. 2VD | reverse complement strand
AGGCGTTGCGCCACGTAGGCCTGCGGGCGCTCGCGCAAGCGCTCGCCGAGGGATGCCAGGCCGGCACCGTCGAGGGCGTGGCCGAACAGCGGTTCGCAGCGCTGGCCGGGAAAGGCCGGCTTGATCACCAGGTCGGGCAGTGCCGCGAGTATCGCCTCGAGTGCCTGCGGCTCGCCGCACCAGCGGGTGTCGAGCGAGGGCAGCGCCAACTCCTCGCCGAGCAGGCGGCGACAGGCCTGCGGCAGGAAGCCGAGCAGGCCGGGCGATTCCAGCACCCCGCTGCCCAACGCGTTGGCCACCAGTACGCGCCCCTGGCGTACCGCCTCGAGCAGGCCGGGAATGCCCAGCGCCGAGTCGGTACGCAATTCCAGCGGGTCGCAGAAGTCGTCATCGAGGCGCCGCAATACCGCGTGCACCCGTTTCAGGCCGCCGAGGGTCTTGAGATAGAGGGTGGCGTCGCGCACCGTCAGGTCGTGCCCCTCGACCAGCGGGAAACCGAGCTGGCGCGCCAGGTAGAGATGCTCGAAGTAGGTTTCGTTGAAACGTCCGGGAGTCAGCAGCACCACCAGCGGCGTCTCGCCGTCGCCGGCGGCCTGGCTGGCGAGGGTCTCCTGCAGGGTGCGGAAATACCCGGCGAGATGCTGCACACGCAGGTCGCGATAGAGTTCCGGCAAGGCCCGCGAGACGATCTGCCGGTTCTCCAGCGCATAGCCCGCGCCGGACGGCGCCTGGGTGCGGTCGGCAAGGACCTGCCAGCGTCCGTCGGCATCGCGCGCCAGGTCGACGGCATAGCTGTGCAGGAAAATCCCGCCGGGCGGCCGGATGCCGAGCGCCGGCCAGAGGAAGTTCGGATGGCCGAAGACCAGTTCGCTGGGCAGCAGCCCTTCGGCGAGCAGACGCTGCTCGCCGTACAGGTCGGCCAGCAGCGCGTTGAGCAGCCGAGCACGCTGTGCCACGCCGGCGGCGATCGGCTGCCACTCGGCGGCGGACAGCAGGTTCGGCAGAAGGTCCAGCGCCCAGGGGCGGTCGGTACCCTTGGGATCGGCGTAAACGTTGTAGGTGACGCCGTTCTCCTGGATCTGCCGTTCCACCAGGGCCTGGCGCTGGCGCAGTTGCTCAGGGCTGCTGCGCTCCAGTTGGCGGAACAGCCGCTGCCAATGGGGACGCACGCCACCCTGGCGATCGAGCAGCTCATGGTAGGCCGTATCGGTGAACGGATAGTGGGCAAGCAGCTCGGGCATCGAAGGCTCGCGGGGCTGGGGTTGCGGTCACTGTAGCGGAGTCGGCGACGCGCCGCCGGAGCGAAGCGACGAGGCGTTGCCGGGTCCGCCAGCGCGGTTCTCCGCGAAGACCGGGTTGCCCCGGAAGCGCAAGACTTGTGCCAGCGCCGCCAGGCCCGGGAGGCCAGGAGGTCGCGCCACGGCGATGCACCGCGACGGTGCGCGACCGCTGGCCGGGTTGCAGCCACGCACCCTTTGCGGGCGGCAGGGCCGCCCCGGCGATCAGCGCGGGATGTTCGGCTGGCGCGACTTCTTCTTGCCCTTGGCGAAGGCCGTCGCCTTGTTCTGCTGGCCCTTGCTCCACGGCTTGCCGCCGTCGCTGGCGCGGGGTGGCAGGCCGGTATGCTGGGTCAGCAGCTTGCCGGCCTTCTTGCTGCCGGCCGGCGTCGAGTTCTTCCGCCGGGCGCTCTGGTATTCGCCGGTATCCGGCTGGTAGGTCGGGACCAGGTGGTGCTTGCCATTGCCGATCAGGTCGGCGCGCCCCATCCGCTCCAGCGCCTCGCGCAGCAGCGGCCAGCCTTTCGGGTCGTGGTAACGCAGGAAGGCCTTGTGCAGGCGCCGCTGCTGGTCGCTCTTGACGATGGTCACGCCATCGCTCTTGTAGGTGACCTTGCGCAGCGGGTTCTTGCCCGAGTGATACATCGCGGTGGCGGTGGCCATCGGCGAGGGATAGAACGCCTGGACCTGGTCGGCGCGGAAGCCGTTGCGCTTGAGCCACAGGGCCAGGTTCATCATGTCTTCGTCGGTGGTCCCGGGGTGGGCGGCGATGAAGTACGGGATCAGGTACTGCTCCTTGCCGGCTTCCTTCGAGAACTTCTCGAACATCTGCTTGAAGCGGTCGTAGGTGCCGATCCCCGGCTTCATCATCTTGTCCAGCGGACCGCGCTCGGTGTGCTCCGGGGCGATCTTCAGGTAGCCGCCGACGTGGTGGGTCACCAGTTCCTTGACGTACTCGGGCGACTCGACGGCGAGGTCGTAGCGCAGGCCGGAGGCGATCAGGATCTTCTTCACCCCCGGCAGCGCCCGGGCCTTGCGGTACAGCTCGATCAGCGAGCTGTGGTCGGTATCGAGGTTCTCGCAGATGCCAGGGAACACGCAGGACGGCTTGCGGCAGTGCCGCTCGATGTCCGGGCTCTTGCAGGCGATGCGGTACATGTTCGCCGTCGGTCCGCCAAGGTCGGAGACCACGCCGGTGAAGCCGGGCACCTTGTCGCGCATCTCCTCGATCTCGCGGATGATCGAGTCGTGCGAGCGGTTCTGGATGATCCTTCCTTCATGCTCGGTGATCGAGCAGAAGGTGCAGCCGCCGAAGCAGCCACGCATGATGTTCACCGAGAAGCGGATCATCTCGTAGGCGGGAATCTTCGCCTTGCCGTAGGCCGGGTGCGGTACGCGGGCATAGGGCATGCCGAACACGTAGTCCATTTCCTCGGTGCTCATCGGAATGGGCGGCGGGTTGAACCAGACATCCACTTCGCCGTGCTTCTGCACCAGGGCACGGGCGTTGCCCGGGTTGGTCTCCAGGTGCAGCACGCGGTTGGCGTGGGCATAGAGCACCGGGTCGTTGCGCACCTTCTCGAAAGACGGCAGGCGGATCACGGTCTTCTCCCGGGTCAGCCTGGGGTTCGCCAGCAACTGCACGACCTTGGCTTCCTGCGGGTCCTCCTGCACGCCCTTTTCCTGCTCGATGGCGCAGGCGGCAGTGTCCTGGGTATTCACGTAGGGATTGATGATCTTGTCGATCTTGCCCGGCCGGTCGATCCGCGTGGAATCGATCTCGAACCAGCCCTCCGGGGTGTCGCGACGGACGAAGGCGGTGCCGCGCACGTCGGTGATCGCGCTCAGCGGTTCGCCCTGGGCCAGGCGCTGGGCGATTTCCACCACCGCACGCTCGGCGTTGCCGTAGAGCAGGATGTCGGCCGTGGCGTCCATCAGGATCGAGCGGCGGACCTTGTCCTGCCAGTAGTCGTAATGGGCGATACGGCGCAACGAGGCCTCGATCCCGCCGAGGATCACCGGCACATGGCTGTAGGCCTCCTTGCAGCGCTGGCTGTAGACCAGGCTGGCGCGGTCCGGGCGCTTGCCGGCCAGGCCGCCGGGGGTGTAGGCGTCGTCGGAACGGACCTTCTTGTCCGCGGTGTAGCGGTTGATCATCGAGTCCATGTTGCCGGCCGCCACGCCGAAGAACAGGTTCGGCTCGCCGAGCTTCATGAAGTCGTCCTTCGACTGCCAATCCGGCTGGGCGATGATGCCGACGCGGAACCCCTGGGCCTCCAGCAGGCGGCCGATGATGGCCATGCCGAAGGACGGGTGGTCGACGTAGGCATCGCCGGTGACGATGATGATGTCGCAGGAGTCCCAGCCAAGCTGATCCATCTCTTCCCTACTCATAGGCAGGAAGGGCGCCGGACCGAAACACTCGGCCCAGTACTTGGGATAGTCGAACAGCGGCTTGGCGGCTTGCATCACGGGCACCAGGGGGTATCTCTAGGAATAGGGGGTCGCGAAAACGCGGGCGCGGAATATAGCACAAAAAATGAGCAATTCCGACGTTTTCACTGGGTATTGCCTGCCGTCGGCCGGCTTCGAAAAAATGCCATCATTTCGCCACCTTGTTTCTATACTCCATTCATCGTCATCTCACCCGGCCTCTAAGGCAGGCCCCCGGGAGAGTCATCGTGCGCCATCCTCTTGCCCTGCTCGCGGTCATCTTCCTTCTACTGGCCAGCGCCGTTTCGCGCGCCGCGCCGGAGTTTCCAGCGCCCCCGGCCAGCGGCGCCTGGTTGAACGGCTCGCTGGACCTGCTCGAAGACCCCGATGGCAACCTGGCGGTGGAGGACCTCGAACAAACGGAGCAGGCCGGCCGCTTCGTCGCCGCCGCCGGCCGCACCAGCGTCGGCCTCAGTCGCAGCGTCTGGTGGCTGCGCCTCGACCTGCCGAGACGCGAGGCGGTATCCGGCGGCTGGTGGCTGGAAGTCGCCAGCGCCAGCCTGCACGACCTGCGCCTGTACCTCCCCGACGAGCGCGGCGGGTTCCGCGAACATCGCAGCGGCGAAGCGGTGCCCTTCGCCGAGGGCCGCGACCACGCCTATCGTCATCCGCTGTTCCAGCTCCCTCCCGGCGATGGGCCGTTGCGCGTCTACCTGCGCAGCTACGATCCCGGCGGCAACGCCTTTCCGCTGAGGCTCTGGAGCCACGACGAACTGCTGGAATACCGCAGCCAGGGCAACCTGCTGTTCGGCATGGCCTACGGGCTGATCCTCGCCCTGCTGCTGTACAACCTGATCCTGTTCACCAGCCTGCGCGATCGCGCCTATTTCTGGTACGTGCTGACCGCTGCCAGCGCGCTGGTGCTGACCCTGAGCATCAGCGGCCATGGTTTCGAGTATTTCTGGCCCGAGCGGGCGGTGCCCTGGTGGCTTGACCGCCTGGCGCTGCTGGCGATCTGGGGCATCTGCGTGATCCGCTTCAGCGGGTCGTGATGGGCGGCGTACTGCAGTTGCGCTTCGCGCATCTGCAACTGGCGATTGGCCTCGCTCAGCTCGTTGGTACGGACTTCCACGGCGCGTGCCAGGTCGCGC
>NZ_SCND01000414.1:0-4869 GCF_005503585.1 Pseudomonas sp. 2VD | reverse complement strand
ATAGCTGGTGTCGCTGTACCACTGCATCACCACCTGCGAGCCGTCGGCGGTGCGCTCCATGTTCTGCGGCGTACCGAAGAAGGCTATCGCTTCCTCGGCGGAACGGCCCTTCCACTGGCTGCGGGCGTAGACCTCGGGCAGCGTGTCCATCTGGATGCAGCCGCCCAGGGAAAGCGACGCCAGTAACGGCGCGATGAATATCCGGCGCATGGGTTGACTCCGTGTCTAGGGGTTCTTCGGCGGGTTGCCAGGCAGCAGGTCGAAGGTTCGCAGGCCCGGCACGGCGTCCTGCCCGGACGCTTGCGCGCGGTTCGCCTGCTCGGCCACGGCCATTCCGCTCTGTGCGCCGACGGGTTTCCTCGACGCCGCAAGCGAACGCCCACCGGCAGAGAACGACTCGCGCGCCGGCTCGTCGCCGCTGCCGAAGCACCACCAATCGCTGGCCTCCGGGCCGGTGGCGAGTACGGATTGCCGAGTCATGGTTCCTTCCAAGTCGCGTGCGTCCTGCACAACCGGTTTCCGCGAAACGCGGGGATCAAGGGCGGGACTATAGCGTCGCGGCGAAGAAGCTCGAATAGCACAGAGGTACTATTTTCGGTTCGGGCCCTTGACCACGCAGCCACTTCAAAGCAGCCCCTGTTGAAGCTTGTGGCGGGCCTTGCAACGCGACGGGGTCGTGTCGTCCGAGCTCAATCTGCCTGTAGTGGAACTGAAAAGTGTTGCATGACCGGTTGGATCCGTTCCTTTTTCCTCGTCCGAACCCATCCGGGCACCACTAGGCCGATTTTCTATGGCAAGGGCCCACCTCAGCGTCCGCTCCCCACTAATGCGACGACACGTACTCCTCTCCCCCCTGCGCCGGCGGCAGCGAGAATCCCGCGCGCAGGCGCCGGGCCTCGACCAGTGGCGAACGGCCGAACAGACGCTTGAATTCGCGGTTGAACTGCGAAGCGCTGGCGTAACCGACCGCATGGCAGGCGGCCTGGGCGCTCATGCCCTGGCGCACCATCAGCAGACGCGCCTGATGCAGGCGTATGCACTTCAGGTACTGCATCGGCGAGGTCTGGGTGATCGCCTTGAAGTGGCTGTGGAACGACGGCACGCTCATCCCCGCCTCGCCCGCCAGTTGCGCCAGCTCGAGCGGCTCGGCGTATTGCGCGTGGATGCGGCGCAGCGCCCGGGCAATGTTGCCGAAGCGCCCGCGCATGGCCAGTGCCGCGCGCATGGCGCCGCCCTGAGGGCCGGTGAGCACGCGGAAGTACAGCTCGCGCAGTAGTGCAGGCGCGAGGATCGCTGTCTCCAGCGGATCGCCCAGCGCCTCCAGGAAGCGCAACACCGATGCCCGCAGCGGCGCGTCCATAGAGCTGGACATCAGACTGCGCGGCGCTTCGACCTGCGCAAGCGCGCGCTGACGGTCGATCTCCACCGCCAGCCCGGCCGCCAGCGGGAAATCCAGGTGCAGGTAGATCGCCAGCAGCGGTCGCTCTGGCGTGGCATCGGTCTCCATGGTGAACGGCACCGGCACCGCCACGGCCAGGTAGTGCTGCTCGTCGTACAGGTAGATCTGCTCGCCGAAATAGCCGCGCTTTCGCCCCTGGCAAACGATGACGATCCCCGGATCGTAGAGCACCGGAGTCCGCGCCAGCGGACGATCCGAACGCAGCAGGCGGACGCTGTCGAGCCCGGTGAGGTTGTAGCCCTCCTGGGGCGCCAGGTTTTCGAGCAACGCGACCATGCGCTGTCGGTCGGCGGAGCGGATGGCTTCTGAATCAGGCAGTGATGCGCTCATAGAATCAGGCAATGAAACGAGAGATTCCGGTCTCTGAGATAGGGAAATTTCTGCGTATTGTGCACTCATTCCCCCGTAACGGAGTCACACCATGTCGTTTCGCAAGACCCTGTTGATCACCGGCGCCAGCAGCGGCTTCGGCCAGGCCCTGGCCCGCGAGGCCCTGGATGCCGGTCACCGCGTGGTGGGCACGGTGCGCAGCGAGGAGGCCAGGAGCGCACTGGAAGCCGTGGCGCCGGGCCAGGCCTTCGGCCGGCTGCTGGATGTCACCGACCTCGCCGCCATCGAGCCGACGGTCGCAGCCATCGAGCGCGACATCGGTCCGCTGGACGTGCTGGTGAACAGTGCCGGCTATGGTCATGAAGGCATCCTCGAGGAGTCGCCGCTGGCCGAGATGCGCCGGCAGTTCGAGGTCAACCTGTTCGGCGCGGTCGCGATGATCCAGGCCGTGCTGCCCTACATGCGTCGGCGCCGCCGCGGTCATATCCTCAACATCACTTCCATGGGCGGCTACATCACCATGCCCGGCATCGCCTACTACTGCGGCAGCAAGTTCGCCCTGGAAGGGGTTTCCGAAGCCTTGGGCAAGGAGGTGGCCGGCCTCGGCATAGCCGTCACCGCGGTGGCCCCCGGCTCCTTCCGCACCGACTGGGCCGGCCGTTCGATGGTCCGCAGCCCGCGCACCATCGCCGACTACGACGCGCTCTTCGACCCGGTCCGCCAGGCTCGCCAGGAAAAGAGCGGCAAGCAACCGGGCGACCCGCGCAAGGCCGCGCGCGCCATGCTCCAGGCCATCGACGCGGAAAACCCGCCGGCGCACCTGCTGCTGGGCAGCGATGCACTGGGGCTGGTGCGGCAGAAGCTGAAGGCGCTGGAGGAGGAAATCGCGGCGTGGGAAGAGGTCACGCGGTCGACGGATGGATGAGGTTTGGAAAGTCGTAGACGGATAATTCCACGGCATTATCCGCCGATACCGCGCCGAACCGGCGGATAACCGCGCTGCGGTTATTCGCTCTACGCCATGGCCAGGTTGCTGGCCCGCTCCGACAACGGACAGCCCTTTTCCTGCAAGTACCGAATCGCCTGCCGTGCCGTGGCGGGATTCATCGTATTGCCGATGAAGGTCGTCAGCGAGTCGGTGAACTCCAGCACGATGTTCTCGGTGTAGTGCCATTTCCGGTAGTCCACCCGGGAAATGCTGGAATACGGCTTCGAGCGCGTGCGGATGACGCGGAACTCGACATGGTCCGCATGCAGGACCAGCCGCGGGGACAGGTCGCTGTGGGCCCAGCATAGCCAGGGAATGCCTTTCCAGCCGGCGAACGCGGCGACCAGGCGCACGTTCAGGCCGCTGTCCGTCGCAGGATCCTTCGTCACACGCCCTCGCCCCCCAGATAACAGCCGCGCTGCTTGTCCACTGTCACCGGATGCGCGTTTTCCGCAAAGACCGGCATCAAACCATCGATTCCCTGTTCGCGCTTGAGCCGGTATTCCCGTTCGGAAAGCGGCACGACCCACAACAGGTCGACGGGATGGGCTGCCGCGTGGAAATCGTCGAACAGCCGCGCATCGATCTTCACCAGGGTATTCAGCAGCAGGAAATGGCGCAGGTGCCCACCCTCGAAGATCGGCATGCCGAACTGCACCGTATGCCCGAAGCCCAGGACGAACCTGTCGTAGAACGGAAGCCCGGCCAGCCATCGGGTGGTCTGGAGGTCGTGCCGGTCCGCCTCGTCGAAATACCAGATCAGTTCGCTCGCCCAGCGCTCTCCTTCATAGGTGGGCAGGAAGTTCATGGGCTGGCGGCTCATCCCGGCGGTGATCAGCACATCGTGCGGCCTGCCCGTGTCCTCTTTGCGGTAGACGAATACGTCGATCGCCGGCACGCCAGCGCTATCGTCCCAGTATTCGTGGCCTGGAAAGACCGTGCTCGGTTCGCTGCCGAAGTGGGCATCGTATTTCGAGCGCAGGGTCTCGATGTAATCACTCATGTTCCGACTCCACCTTCACTCCTTGTCGGGCCCGGTTTCGCGACGGCCCGAAGCCGATTCTGGCCAGCGTCGATCCCAGGTTGTCTTTCAGCCAAAGCAGCCGCTTGGGGGCAGCTATTCTTCGGGGGGCGACAGGCCATCCACTTGGCCCTGCGCCCAATACTTTTTCTCTTTTTGAAGCGTCAGGCGCCTGCCTGATTGCGGTTGCACGCCTTCAGTGGCCGTTCCTCGAACAGGACGCACTTCGAATATCCGGCTCGGCCAATCGAAGCTGGTCATGAAAGCCGCGAACAAGCAAGGAGCATGGTATGGCTATCACTCTCATTTTGGGTTGCAAGCAAGGTGACTTCAACGCACGGCATGATGGCTCCTGCGAAGGCATTTCCTTTTATTTCTGCATGCGCGCGCTCGACCTGGGTCCGGTGCCAGGACTTGCCGACCTGATGCAACAGCGGAATATCGGTGGGAAGGTTGAGCGAATCATGGATCTGCAGGACCAGATCTGTGGTGGTCTCATGAGTTCCGGCACCTATGAAACCGGTATCGACGGCGTGCCGATCAGCAACCCCAGCGGGGGCAACCTTCCCGGTATTCGCAATCAGGGCAAGGCGATCCAGGCGTTTCATAACCTCTACTCACAGGAGGCACAGACCCTGGGATGCAAATCGATTGGAACCTTGTCTTCCTTCTTCGAGGGAGGCTTCGTCCAGTTGCTGACGCACACCATCCAACTGTTGATTCGCAGCCGGCGCGGCGCGGCCCTGGTCGCCATGCAAAGCCCTACGCCCCACTCGGTGGCGCTTGCCTATGACGGTAGCGATCTCTATTTCTTCGATCCCAACTCCGGCGTTCACGAATTGACGAACCTCGCCTCGGCAGCTACGGAACTGGAGAACCACCTGACGACCCGCTATGCAGTCCCCTATTGCGTTCACGCCAATATGTTCAAGTTGAACCACTGAGCGGGTCACGCGCACATCCTGCTATCGACGAACTTCCGAGTGAAAGGTTGGGGACGGATTCATTTGCCGGGCAAACTGGCCGCTGCTGGCCGGAGGCAGCCTCCCGGCCACCCTCACTCCCCCACCC
>NZ_SCND01000413.1:0-4889 GCF_005503585.1 Pseudomonas sp. 2VD | reverse complement strand
GATATACCTAGATATAGTGAAAAAATATGCCTGTTGCAGGTGCATTTCCTCCCGTGCGACCAGGTCGCGGTCTCAACAAACCTATTACAGCCAGGGGCATCCAGAGTATCCAGATAGAAAGTATTTTCAGAAGAGAGAGTCTTCATGCAAAAGCTCTTGAATGCAAAGGGGTTAAGGACACCTGTTTGGCTGATTGCTTTACTGATAGGTTTTTTGTTTTTACAAGCGTGCCAGGCAGGCCCTGATATGGTGTCTACTCCTATCGGAGGATACAACCATACTTCGGCGGCTATTAACAGATTCAGTGTAAATAGTGCTGGCGGATTAAACCTTGGTCCATTTCAGGGGGGAGCAGGGCAGGTATGTTGTGGTGTCGTTCCTAGAGTTTGGAAGCCGGGCTTGAAGGCAACCGTAGAGTGGGAGGTAGATCCTGAGTCAGGGGCTTATAAAGACTGGCCGGAAAGATATTTTCAGATGGCTGGAGAAAACGTATGAGAGAGCATGGGCTCTTGTATGTTCGTCATAAGGAAACTGTCGATATACCTTCTTGTGATAGTAAGGAGATTTGTTCGCTAAAAATACACTTTCTTCCATGTGATAAGGTTGCTACTTCAGCTGCCTGTTATACGTCGTTTCATCCTGAATATCCGAATAAAGGTTACTTTGATATGAGGGGTATGTCATGCAGAAGTTGATGAACTTGATCTGTGTGGGGAATAAAAAGTCCATTGGGCTGGTGGTTTTTCTCGGCACCTTCTTTGGGCTGGTGGCATGCCAAGCTGGGCCTGAAGTGCTGTCTGCACCTGTCATGGGTTACAACCATACTTCGGCGGCGATTAACGAATTTACGGTGAATGGTGCCGGGGGGCCAAACCTGGGCCCTCATCAGGGCGGAGGTGGGCAAGTATGTTGTGGCGTGATTCCAAAGTACTGGGTGCCGGGTTTGGAGGCGATTGTAGAGTGGGAAATTGATCCTAATCCTAAGGCTGAACTAAAGCGAGATCGGTACGGGAGTCTGGATATGCAGGACTATCGACGACATGCTAAAAATTACACGCATCACAAGGCGGTTGTTGAAATACCTAGGTATGAAAGGCCTGGGCCGATAAGAGTTCACTTTTTGCCTTGCAATCAGGTTCGTATAACTGCTGCGGCCACTTCTCCGGGGTACCCTGGATATCCTTATAACTATCCGATGGTTATGGAGAGAGTGGCAGAATGTCCGAAGAAATAAATGTCTTGCGAGAAGATATTCGTGTGACTGTCAGTGTTGCTCCTGAATTTCCGAAGGAAAGGCTTCTTCCGCTTGAGCCAAGTGTTCTCTCTAAGAATATAAGTCGGCAGGTAGAAGAAGAGCGGAAGTATAATGAGGAAAAAATCAAGCGGGATAGGGAGGGTGGCGGAGAAAGCAGTGGAATACCTTGTTGTAAGACTCTGCATGTGAGCATAGGCTATGATGGCACTAATAATAATGATCGGGCTGATGGTGCATCATTGCCGCCTTCTAGAAGTAATGTGGCAAAGCTATTTCATGCTTCTGTCGGAGAAGGTTCCGTGCAGGAAGGGTTGGGTTTCTTTCGATATTACTGCCCTGGGGTTGGTACGGTATTTCCAGATATTCGGGAATATACTCCGTCGAGTCTCGGTTTGATTGCGGCGGCTGGTGGGGAGAACAGAGTAAACTGGGGAATAACCCGCTTGGTTGATGTTTTGCAAGGAACGCTTACCCCAGAAAGTCCTCTTCTGCTAGATGAGTCTCAAACAATGATTGAGAACATGGCAACTAATGGAGTTGCCAAGGTTCTAACCGGTGGGTTATTGGAGAACGGCGAGAAAAAACGCCGAGCTGCCTTGGAGCCAAAACTCAAGGAACTGGAAGAAAAGCTTCGCCAGCGTCAGGACTCAGGGCAGAAACCGCATATCCTGGCCATGCGCTTGTATGTCTATGGATTCTCCCGTGGGGCGGCGGAGGCACGGACATTCGCCAACTGGCTGCAGGAACTGACCCGGGCCAGCGGTGCCGACGGTCGGGTGGAATACCGCTTCGCCGGCCTACCGATCTCCATCGAGTTCCTCGGCCTTTTCGACACCGTGGCCGCCGTGGGCCTGGCGGATAGCGCGCCGTTCGCCGCCGGGCATATGGATTGGGCCGACGACACCATGCGTTTGCCCGATGAGGCCCAGGCTCAGTGCCTGTCGACCATCCTGCCAGAGGACTGCTCTTTTCTGAAACGTTGCGTGCATTTGATCTCATGCCATGAGCAGCGTGCCAGTTTTCCGCTGGATTCGATTCGCCGTCGCGACCTGGATGCCAACGGACGTCGTACGGGGCCTTCCTGCTATCGGCAGGGTACGGTGGAATATGCATACCCTGGTGTTCACTCGGATGTTGGAGGGGGTTATGGCGTTGGCAACCAGGGTAAGGCGGTGGGAGGTTCGGAATTCCTGCTATCCCAGATAGCGCTGCAGCATATGTATGCGGAAGCTTTTGGTGCCGGTGCTCCTTTGCAGGTTCCCAAATCAGCCGTTCATCCGGACTTTCATGAAGTCTGGCGGGAGATGACGCCTGAAACCGAAGCGGAGTTCAGCGTCTCCGAAGAACTCGCCACCCGTTTCAACGCCTGGCAGGCCCAGGCCAAGGCCGGCCCCCTGGAAGAGGTGATCCGTCGCGAGACCGCGTTGATCACCGCCTGGCGCATCGACCGCTATGCCGGCGGGCTGCGCAGCAAGGCGTTCTTCGCCAATGTCCCGCCGGACATGCCGGAAGCCCAGCAGAAGGCCTGGGAGGCCCTGCACAAGCGGCGTAGCCGGGAGTACGCGGCCGCCCAGCAGGGCGAGCCGCTCCCGCCGATGAGCGCCGCCGAACAGGCGGAGTGGGATCGCAACGTGGCGCTGATCGGCGGCGAGGACCAACTGCGCGACCTGCGTGTGGAGAAGCAGTTCGACCCGCCGCTGGACCAGCGCCAACTGCTCGGCGCCGCCGCCGAATTCGCCCATGACTACAAGGGCGACTGGGGCGTGCTCGACGACGGCATGACGGTGGGGGGAGTGATCGACCTGCTGCTCGGCGGCACCGTATTCCTGATCAACGAGGAAGACGAAGCCGAGGAATACAGCCAGATCCACCGCGACGGCAGCGCGCGCTACCACCAGTTGTTCAGCGCTCCCGACCGGGTGGCGCCGGGCCAGGAAAAACTGGTGGCGCTATTCGACGAACAGGTGCACGACTCCCGCGCCTGGTTCATGAACACTTCGGCGATAGGCCCGCGAGAACCCTTCACCGACTACTTCCGCTATCGCCTGGTGCATTTCGACAACGAGTCAAACAAGCGGCTCTCGGTACTGGCCACCGCCGGGCGGGTGGTAGGCGTCGGGGTGATGCTGGCCAGCGTCGGCCTCAGCGTCAAGCGTCGCGATCCGCGGATGCTGCTCGGGCTGTTCCTGCCATCGCTGGCGCGTCCGCTGCTGAGCGGCAAGGTCGGCCTGCCGGAGATCAGCGCCTTCGACCCGCTGACCGGGATCGCCTTGCCGATGGTCGGCGGGGCGGCGCTGGACAACCTGCGGGCCTTCACCCGCGAGCCTGGCGACAAGGTCGAGCAGATCGGCCAGTTGCCGCCACCGCCGCCGCTGGCGGTCGCGGCGGTGCAATCGCCTGCATTGCAGCAGGTGCTGCTGGCTCAGCAGACCGTGGAGGCGCTCAAGGCGCGCGACCTGGGCAGCCTGGCCGGGCTGGTGGCCAAGGCCGAACTCACCCAGGCGCCCGCGGCGGCGACCCCGGCCTGGCTCGCCGAGGCGAAGCAGGCCTTGCAGGACATGGGCACGGAGCAGGCGCAACCGCCGGGCCCCGGCTCGGCGCCGGGCTGGCTGCAGCGCGGCAAGGACCTGATGGAATCGCTTTGAACCTCGACCGGGCGAACGCGGCCGACCTGTCGCCCCGGATCATTCGGCGCGGATGTCGAACCCGCTGCTGGCCTCGCTGACGATGCGGAAGCGCGCGTTGCCGTCCGCGGCGATCCGGGTTCTCAGCTCGCGGTTCAGCAGGCCCTTGCCGCAGAGAGTGTCGTCCTGGGTATCGATGCCGATACCGACCACATGCTCGCCCGCCGGCACCTGGAAGCTGGCTTCCTCGCCGACGCCGATGCGCGCGGCGACCTGGCGGTCGATAAGGAACGCCACGTAGCAGCCGCCGCCCAGGTAGCCATAGTCGCGGTGGACTTCCAGCCGGCCGCCACCACTCACCGGTTGCTGGTAGCCGAGCAGGCGTTCGGCGGGGATCGCCCGGGTCTTCTCGGCGGGAACCGAGGAACAGCCAGCCAGGAGGAAAAGGATCGCTACGGCGTACATCGGGCGCATGAAGGCTCTCCGTCGAAAGGTTTCCTCAGGCTAGCCCAGTTTCGCTGGAGCGCGGAGCGACGGGGCGGAGTGGGCTAGAATGCCTGGCCTGTTCTTCCGGAGCCGACTACCGATGCGCCAGGCCCTGCTGATCGTCGACGTGCAACCCTGTTTCGCCCCGCCGGACTGGCTGCTGGAAGGCATCGGCCAACTGCTCGGGCGGATGCCCTCGGTGGCCAGCGTCGAGCGCCATGACGAGTCGCGTACGCCGTTCCAGCGCCAGCTCGGCTGGCGACCCCCGCTCGACGATGCCTGCCTGGTGGCGGCCGACCGGGTCTTCGTCAAGCATGGCTACCTGCCGACGGCGGAACTCGTCGACCATCTGCGTGCGCTGCGAGCGGAACGGGTGCTGGTCTGCGGCATCCAGGCCGACACCTGCGTGCTCGCCGCCGGCTTCGCCCTGTTCGACGCCGGCCTGCAACCGACCCTGGTCGGCGACCTGGTGCTCGGCTCCTCGCTGGATCGCTCGGGGGAGCTGGGTGTGCGCCTGTGGAAGC
>NZ_SCND01000412.1:0-4919 GCF_005503585.1 Pseudomonas sp. 2VD | reverse complement strand
GAGGAAGCCCAGCAGCGCGCGGCGGCCGGCCTGGCCAGGCCGCCGTTGTGGATTCGCGGCTACGAGGCTGACCCGCGCCTGATCCAGCCGGCGCGCAACAATATCGAGCGTGCCGGAGTGGCCGACTGGGTGAAGATCTACCAGGGCGAACTGGCGACTTTCGAGCCGCGCCCGGACAAGGGCCAGACCGGCCTGGTGATCTGCAACCCGCCCTATGGCGAGCGCCTCGGCGACGAAGCCAGCCTGCTGTATCTCTACCAGAACCTCGGCGAGCGCCTGCGCCAGAGCTGCATCGGCTGGAGCGCCGGGGTGTTCACCGGGGCGCCGGAACTGGGCAAGCGCATGGGTATCCGCAGCCATAAGCAATACGCGTTCTGGAACGGCGCGCTGGCCTGCAAGCTGCTGATGATCCAGGTCGAGCCGCGCCAGTTCGTCACCGGCGAGCGTGGCGAACGCAACGACGAAGGCCTGGCGCGGGCGCCGAGCGAGCCGGCACGGCTGAGCGAGGGCGGGCAGATGTTCGCCAATCGCCTGCAGAAGAACCTCCGGCAACTGGGCAAATGGGCGCGCCGCGACAAGATCGAGTGCTATCGCCTGTATGACGCCGACATGCCGGAGTATGCCCTGGCGGTGGATATCTACGGCGATTGGGTTCACGTCCAGGAGTACGCCGCGCCCAAGTCGATCGATCCGGCAAAAGCCCAGGCGCGCCTGTTCGACGCCCTGGCGGCGATTCCGCAGACCCTGGGCGTTGCCCAGGAGCGGGTGGTGGTCAAGCGCCGCGAGCGCCAGGCCGGCAAGAAGCAGTACGAACGGCAGAGCAGCGAGGGCAAGTTCCTCGAGGTGGGCGAGGGCGATGTGCGCCTGCTGGTGAACCTGACCGATTACCTGGATACCGGGCTGTTCCTCGATCACCGGCCGATGCGCCTGCGCATCCAGAAGGAGGCGGCCGGCAAGCGCTTCCTCAACCTGTTCTGCTATACCGCCACGGCCACCGTGCATGCGGCCAGGGGCGGCGCGCGCAGCACCACCAGCGTCGACCTGTCGAAGACCTACCTGGACTGGGCGCGGCGCAACCTGTTGCTCAACGGCTTTTCCGACAAGCAGCGCCTGGTGCACGGCGACGTGATGGAGTGGTTGCGGGAAGACGATGGCCAGTACGAACTGATCTTCATCGACCCGCCGACCTTCTCCAACTCCAAGCGTATGGAAGGCGTGTTCGACGTGCAGCGCGACCATGTCGAACTGCTCGACCTGGCCATGGCGCGGCTGGCGCCGGGCGGGGTGCTGTATTTCTCCAACAACTTCCGCAAGTTCGAACTGGACGAGAGCGTGCAGGCCCGCTATGCGGTCGAAGAGATCACTGGCGAAACCCTCGATCCGGATTTCGCGCGTAATCCGAAGATCCATCGGGCCTGGAGAATCACCGTTCGCTGAGGCGAGCGGCATTCATGCAAAAGGCCGCCGGCGGGCAACCGCTGGCGGCCTTTTTTTTCGTACTGCGCCTTATTTCCGCGCGTGCAGGCTCAGCAGTACCTGGTCGAGGATCGCCGAAGCGCCCCACGGCCGCGGGCTGTTGAGGATCGCCACCACCACCCAGTTGTGGCCGCTGGCGTCGCGGCTGAAGCCGGCGAGGGCGCGCACGGTGTTGAGGGTGCCGGTCTTCACGTGCGCCTCGCCGACCAGTGCGGTGCGCCGCAGGCGTTTGCGCATGGTGCCGTCGAGGCCGGCCAGCGGCAGCGAGGAGATGTACTCCGCTGCATAGGGGCTGTGCCAGGCGGCTTGCAGCATCGCCGCCATCTCACGGGCGCTGACCCGTTCCTGGCGCGACAGTCCCGAGCCGTTCTCCATCACCAGGCGCGGCGCGGTGATGCCCTTGCGCGCCAGCCACTGCCGCACCACCCGCTGCGCGGCCTGGGCGTCGTCGCCGTCGGCGCTGTTGCGGAACTGCGCGCCGATGGAGAGGAACAACTGCCGGGCCATGGTGTTGTTACTGTATTTGTTGATGTCGCGGATGATCTCGACCAGGTCTGGCGAGAAGGCCTTGGCGATCAGCGTGGCGTTGCGCGGTACGCTGCCCTGGCGGTCCTTGCCGAGGATGCTGCCGCCCAGTTCCTGCCAGATGCCGCGCACCGCGCCGGCGGTGTAGCCGGGATGGTCGAGCAGCGACATGTAGGTCTGCGCGCTACAGCCCTGGGGAATCTGTCCGGTGGCCAGCAGGGTGGTGCCGTCGAACTGAGTCACCGGGCTGAAGCGCAGCTTCGGCCAGGCCGGGCAGGTGGCCGGCGCGGTCATCTTCACCTGGTTGTCGATGCGTACGTTGGCCAGCGGCGGGTCCATCTGCACGTTGACCTTGTTGCCGTCGGTGCGCACCACCATGCGCACGCTCTTCAGGTTGACCAGCAGCGAGTCCGGACCGACCAGGAACGGCTTGGTGTCGTCGCCGCCGTCGTCGTTGAATACCGGCAACTGCGGGATGTTGAAGTAGCTGCGGTCGAGTACCAGGTCACCTGTGACCTTGGTCACGCCATTGGCGCGCAGGTCGCGCATCAGCAGCCAGAGCTTCTCCATGTTCAGTTTCGGATCGCCGCCGCCCTTGAGGTAGAGGTTGCCGTTGAGCACTCCGTTCTTGAGCTGGCCGTCGGTGTAGAACTCGGTCTTCCACTGGTAGGTCGGGCCGAGCATTTCCAGGGCGGCATAGGTGGTGAACAGCTTCATGGTCGAGGCCGGGTTCACCGATACGTCGGCGTTGTAGTAGGTGGGGTTGCCCGGGCCGTCGAGCGGAATCAGCACCAGCGACAGATCGTTGCCGGTCAGCTTGTTGGTCTGCAGGGCTTTCTGCACGTTGGCCGGCAGGGTGGCGTTGACCTGGGCGAGGGTGGGAAGGGCGAAAGGCAGGAGCGTGGCGAAGGCAAGAGTACGCAGCGACTTGAACATTAATGAAGAACCCTTGAAGACGGAGGGTAGAAAATGAAATGAAGATGAAAAACGAAGCGAACCTGAAAAAAGAGACGGACATCACGCGAAGAGGCCGTCTTGCTCATTATGCCGCAAGGCGGATAACGATGCGCTGGAGTTTCGCGGAGTTCGCCGTCATATCGCCGAATGGTCGGAACTGGTAGAGTGCGCCGGCAATCCGGCCGCGCCGCGCGGAGCTTGCCGGGGTTCGCCCGCGGCTCCAGCGGCGTCGGCTACTGTCTGTAATGCGAGGCTCCGCCAATGGAGCGTCAATCCAGGAGATGCCGCCATGGCTACTAATCGTTCCCGCCGCCTGCGCAAGAAATTGTGCGTCGATGAATTCCAGGAGCTGGGTTTCGAATTGAACTTCCACTACAAGGAAGGCGTGGATGCCGATGCGGTGAACGCTTTCATGTTGCGCTTCATCGATCAGGCGATCGAAGCCAACGAACTGACCTATGGCGGCTGCGACGAATTCGGTTTCGTCTGCCTGGCGCGCCGTGGCTCGGTCAATGAAGAGCAGCGGGCCCTGATCGAGGCCTGGTTGAAGCAGCAACCGGAACTGGCCAGCGTCGAGGTCGGCGCGTTGGTCGACGCCTGGTACCCGGAACAGCCTGTCCTGCCGAAGCTCTAAGCGATAGCGCCGCCATCCCGCCCGAGGATGGCGGTCGCGTCTTCCCTCCCTTTCAATCCTGCTCCGGCGCTATCTGGCCCGGCGCCCGTCGTGCTTTCCTTTGCCCTGCCGAAGGCATGTCGGCGGCTTGTGGCCGTACATGCGGATAGCATTACTCCGAAGCCCCTGACGAACTATTCAACTCGCTCTGGCAGATAACGAGCCGGGAGAGCGCGTATATATGCGGGTGTTTTTCATGCAGATAACCAGGCCAATTGCTTGGCAATATACGAGGTTTTGAATTCGCCGTAAGAAATAAATTAAGTTTCCGTGAGAATATTCCTTAAAGTATATGAGTTGCCATCGAATATCTCGACAATATGGCTCCCGTCTATATCTTGCTCAGGAGAATTTTTTCTGAATTTTTATTGGCAAGGAAATCAGACAATGAGCCGTATCCTGATAGTCGACGATCATCCCGTGATTCGCATGGCCATGAAGATGTTGCTGGAAGCCGAAGGGCACCAGATCGTCGGCGATACCGATAATGGCGTGGATGCCATCAGCCTCGGGCGGGAGCTGAAGCCGGACCTGGTCATCCTCGATATCGGCATTCCCAGGCTGGACGGCCTCGAGGTCATCAGCCGCCTGATGGTGCTGGCGTTGCCCCTGAAGATCCTCGTCCTGACCGGCCAGAGCGCCTCGCTCTTCGCCCTGCGCAGCATGCAGGCGGGCGCCGCCGGGTTCGTCTGCAAGCAGGGCGGACTGGCCGAACTGGTGACGGCGGTGAATGCGGTCGCCTCGGGATACAGTTACTTTCCCAGCTCGGCCATGCGTCCTGTGCAACAGGGCGCCTATTCCGACGATGTGGAATTGCTCGGACGCCTGTCCGATCGCGAAGTATCGGTATTGCAATACCTCAGCCAGGGTTATTCGAACAAGCAGATATCCGAGCAGATGTTTATCAGCAACAAGACCGTCAGCACTTACAAGGCGCGCTTGTTGTTGAAGTTGAACGCCGGCTCGCTGGTGGATCTCATCGAGTTCGCCAAACGCAATACGCTTATCTAAGGGCCGGAACCGAATGAAGTTCCAGAAACGCAGTGCGTGCATGCTCGGCCTGCTTCTCATATTCGCCTGCATGGCGGGATATGCCGTTCCGGCGAGGGCGACGGCTGGCGAATATGCTTCCATGCTCCGGATTCCCGCACCGGATCGTCCGGGGGACGCCGATGTGGTCGACGAAGCGCCGCTACGCCAGGCTGCCGACGGGCTGCGCTCGCCATCCCCTTCCAGCCTGGTGCTCGGCCTGCTGGTGGCCTGCCTGGTCTGCGTCGGATGCCTGGGC
>NZ_SCND01000411.1:0-4969 GCF_005503585.1 Pseudomonas sp. 2VD | reverse complement strand
GGGCGGCAACGGCGGCCTGGTGGAGACCTCCGGCAAGGTCAACCTGAGCATCGCCGACAGCGCCTACGTCAGCGTCGCCGCACCCTACGGCAACGGTGGCACCTGGCTGCTCGACCCGACCACCCTGCGCATCGTCGCCTCCGGCGGCACCTCAGGTTCGGTGGGGGGCGCCAACGGCGCCAGCGGCGATGCGACGGTGAATGCCTCGGTGGTCACCGGGGCGCTGGCAGGCGGCAAGGTGACCCTCAGCGCCAGCGACCGGCTGTCGGTGGAAGCGCCGCTGATCACCAGCAACCTGGGCGGCGCCAGTCGCGGCCTGGAACTGATCGCCACCGGACCTGCCGGTGCGGTGGATATCTCTGCGCCGATCCTGTTCCGCAACGGCAGCCTGGCAATCCGCGCCGGCGGCAACATCAACTTCCTCAGCGGCGGCACGCCGCAGACCAGCGGCATCGTCGACCTGGGTAGCGGCACCCTGTGGATGCAGACCAGCACCGCCGGCAAGATCAGCCAGCAGGCCGGTACCGCGCTGATCGCCGCCAACCTCGCCGGCCGTGCCGGTAGCATCGACCTGACTTCCTGGGACAACTACGCCGGCAACCTGGCGCTGCAGACCTTCAACGGTACGCTCAAGTACCGCCAGAGCAACGCCACCGGCGTGACCACGAGCGGCACGGTGTTCGATCCGTTCATCAACCAGAGCATGACCGGCACCGTGCAGAACATCGTCTCCAGCGTCGGCACGCGGATTCTCGATGCCAACAGCGTCGGCACCACCGGTAACTACACGCTGACCGCCGACGGCAACAGCGAGTTCGACCGCCTGGTGTTCACCGCGCTGCCCTATCGGCGGGTCAGCGGTTCCGCCAGTTTCCCGACCAACGACTCGTCGGACTACCTGGTGACCAACCTGCGCTACCAGGTCAACGGCAGCAACGTCACCGCCACCCCGAACGGCGGTGCGCCCAGCGGGTTCACCGTCGCCGCCGGCAACGGCAGCGTCACCACCTGGACCGGAAACTGGGGCACCAGTTGGGGCGTCAAGGGCTTCGGCGGCGTGATCGGCGTGACCGACGAGCTGCAGTACGACGTCGGCACCGGCCTGACCGAGGAACTGATCTTCGGCCTCGGCGGCAAGACCAGCCGCGTCGATACCCGCCTGGACCTGTTCATGCGCGAGGGAGCGTTCAACAGCTTCGCCGAGCGCGCCCAGGTGGAGATGTTCAAGACCACCACCACTGCCGGCGACATCCTTTCCCGCCAGCAGACCGCCACCCTGACCGCCAATGACGCTACCCGCGTCTACGGTGATGTGAATCCGACTCTGACGGCCACGATGTCCGGCATCAACGCCATCGACGCCTACGTCAACAGCCAGTTCAACGACCTCTACCAGGCGACCGCCAGCACCACGGCGACCCAGGCGTCGAACGTCGGGCAGTACGCGATCACCGGTAACGCCAATGGCAGCGAGTATTTCAGCCAGCGTTACCAACTGGTGCGCCAGGACGGCAAGCTGACCGTCACGCCGGCGCAATTGATCGTCAGCGCCGACGCCAAGACCAAGGTCTATGGCGACGCCGATCCGACCCTTACCTACCAGGTCAGTGGCCTGAAGAACAGCGATACCGCCGCTGGCGTGCTGAGCGGCAACCTCGGCCGGGTGGCCGGGGAGAACGTCGGCAACTACGGGATACTTCAGGGCGGGCTGGGCCTCAACACGGCCAATTACACCCTCAGCTACGTCGGCAACGACCTGCGCATCACTCCGGCGCAACTGAACGTGATCGCCGATGCCAAGAACAAGGTCTACGGCGACCTCGATCCGGCGCTGACCTACCAGGTCTCCGGTCTCAAGCGCGGCGATACCGCCGGTGCGGTCCTCAACGGCGGCAGCCTGAACCGCGTGGCTGGCGAGAACGTCGGCGTGTACGGCATCAACCAGGGTGGACTGGGCCTGGTCAGCAGCAATTACACCCTGAACTACCAGGGCAATAACCTGACCATCACCAAGGCACTGCTGAATGTGATCGCCGATGCCAAGACCAAGGTCTATGGCGATGCCGATCCGAGCCTGACCTACCAAGTCAGTGGCCTGAAGAACGGCGATACCGCTGGCGCGGTGCTTAACGGCGGCAGCCTGAGTCGCGTGGCTGGCGAGAACGTGGGTGTGTATGGCATCAACCAGGGCGGCCTGGGTCTGGTCAGCGCGAACTACGACCTGAGCTACCAGGGCAATAACCTGACCATCACCAAGGCACTGCTGAACGTGATCGCCGATGCCAAGACCAAGGTCTATGGCGATGCCGATCCGAGCCTGACCTACCAGGTGTCCGGGCTGAAGAACGGCGACACCGCCGGTGCCGTGCTCAACGGCGGCAGCCTGAGCCGCGTGGCTGGCGAGAATGTCGGCGTGTACGGCATCAACCAGGGCGGCCTGGCATTGAACAGCGGCAACTACGATCTGAGCTACCAGGGCAATAACCTGACCATTACCAAGGCGCTGCTGAATGTGATCGCCGACGGCAAGACCAAGGTCTATGGCGACGCCGACCCGAGCCTGACCTACCAGGTCAGCGGCCTGAAGAACGGTGACAGCGCTGGTTCGATCCTGACCGGTGGGCTGAACCGCGCCGCAGGCGAGAACGTGGGTGTGTATGGCATCAACCAGGGCGACCTGGCATTGAACAGCGGTAACTACGACCTGAGCTACCAGGGCAATAACCTGACCATCACCAAGGCACTGCTCAATGTGATCGCCGATGCCAAGACCAAGGTCTATGGCGACGCTGACCCGAGCCTGACCTATCAGGTCAGCGGCCTGAAGAACGGTGATACCGCTGGCGCGGTGCTCAACGGTGGCAGCCTGAGCCGCGTGGCTGGCGAGAATGTCGGCGTGTATGGCATCAACCAGGGCGGCCTGGGCCTGGTCAGCGCGAACTACGACCTGAGCTACCAAGGCAACAACCTGACCATCACCAAGGCGCTGCTGAATGTGATCGCCGATGCCAAGACCAAGGTCTACGGCGACGCCGACCCGAGCCTGACCTACCAGGTCAGCGGCCTGAAGAACGGTGACAGCGCTGGTTCGATCCTGACCGGTGGGCTGAACCGCGTCGCAGGCGAGAACGTGGGTGTGTATGGCATCAACCAGGGCGACCTGGCATTGAACAGCGGTAACTACGACCTGAGCTACCAGGGCAATAACCTGACCATCACCAAGGCGCTGCTGAATGTGATCGCCGATGCCAAGACCAAGGTCTATGGCGATGCCGATCCGGCACTGACCTACCAGGTTTCCGGGCTGAAGAACGGCGATACCGCTGGCTCGGTGCTCAATGGCGGCGGCCTGGTTCGTGTCTCCGGCGAAAACGTAGGCAACTATGCGATTCAGCAGGGTGGCCTGGGTCTGGTCAGCGGTAACTATGACCTGGCTTACCAGGGCAACAACCTGACCATCACCAAGGCACTGCTCAATGTGATCGCCGACGCCAAGACCAAGGTCTACGGCGATGCCGATCCGAGCCTGACCTACCAGGTCAGCGGCCTGAAGAACGGTGACAGCGCCGGCTCGATCCTGACCGGCGGGCTGAACCGCGACGCAGGCGAGAACGTGGGTGTGTATGGCATCAACCAGGGCGGCCTGGTGCTGACCAGTGGCAACTATGACCTGGCCTACCAGGGTAATGACCTGACCATCACCAAGGCGCTGCTCAACGTATTCGCCGATGCCAAGAGCAAGCAGGTCGGCACCGCCGACCCGGCGCTGACCTATCAGGTTTCCGGCCTGAAGAATGGCGATAGCGCCGGTCAGGTGCTCGCCGGCGGGCTCGGTCGGGTGGGCGGCGAAGCCGTAGGCCAGTACGACATCCTCCAGGGTGGGCTTGCCCTCACCAGCGGCAACTACCAGCTCAACTACCAGGGCAACCTGCTGAGCATCCTGCCGCTGCCGGTCACGCCGGGCGACCTGGGGCAACTGGCAGCGCTCTCCGACTTGCGCGAACTGCAGAAGGGGCGCGATCCGGATACCCCCGGGGATGCGGTCTACCGCACCACCACGCTGGAAAACCCGTTCCTCGAAAACCCGTTCCTGCGCGCCTACGCTCTGGGCATGGACGTCAGCGATCCTAACCTGCTGCCGGCTACCGCCGCGGGTCCGGCGGAGGACGCCAGCGCCAAGCGGGTGGGGCAGTTCACCGATCGTCCGCTCAGGGCAGAGGCCGAGAGTGGGGCGGGTTGCTCGAACCAGAGCTACCTGGCCGACTACTGGAGCTGCTTCAACAAGCCTCTGAATTTCTAACCCTTTTCGCAATGCGCACTATCGTCTCCGGGCGGTAGTGCGTCATCTGCCCGAGGTGAATGATGAAACCTTCGCAATGGACGCTTCGCTGGGTGACGCTCTGTGGCTGCGGGATGCTGGCAGCTTCCGCCGCCGCCGTGGAGTTGCCAGGGACTGTACAGCCATCCCAGCTCGATGAACGCTTCAAGCCCCGCAGCGAGCCGCAGGCCAAGCCCGAGGCGCCGCTGGTGGTGCCCAAGCAGGTCGCGCCGCAAGGCAGCGAACAGATCCGCTTCGAACTGCGCGAGATACGCATCGAAGGCAACACCCGCTATGACAAGGCGGTGCTCGAGTCCTATTACCAGCATATGCTCGGCAAGCAGGTGTCCCTGGCCGAACTGGTCGACCTGGCCAACCGCCTCACCGCCAAGTACCGCCAGGACGGCTACCTGTTGACCCAGGTAGTGGTGCCGGAGCAGAGCATCGAGGGCGGCAAGGTACGCCTGCAGGTGATCGAGGGTTACCTCGAACACGTGCAGATCAAGGGAACCGTCGATGGGCCGCGGGTGCGGGTGGAGGAACTGCTCGCACCGCTGACCGAAAAACGTCCGCTGGATGCCGATACCCTGGAGCGCGGCCTGCTGCTGGTCGGCGACCTGCCGGGGGTCAACGTGCAGAGCGTGCTCAGCC
>NZ_SCND01000410.1:0-4996 GCF_005503585.1 Pseudomonas sp. 2VD | reverse complement strand
AAAACGTAAGAAATACTCGTCGAATTGATTGTTTTTTGATCATTTGGCGAGTTTAAAAGTTGCGCTAGGTGGTATGCCGGGGAAATACATGGCTACTTCAGACCATCCCTAGCTTCCACTCATGGCCGCCGTCCGTCAGGTTTCTCACCTCGGTAAAATGAAAGCTATCTAATCTCACCGAAACCTGTATGGTGGTCTCTACTGCGTGCCCAGTTTAGCGTCCCGCCTTGATGTTCAGTCTGTTCGATCCTCATCTCCTCGGTTTGTCTTCTCTCTGCATTCAGCTCTAGCCAGGCTTTGAACCTGCGCACTCTCAAATTTTGGAGATATACATCATGGCAACTCGCCAAACTGGTACTGTTAAGTGGTTTAACGAAGTTAAAGGTTTCGGTTTCATCACCCCGGAAAGCGGCGCAGATGTTTTTGTTCACTTCCGACAGATCGAAGCTAGCGGTTACAAGTCCCTTGACGAAGGGCAGCGTGTAAGCTTCTTCGTTACCGCAGGCGCCAAAGGCCCGCAGGCCGAACAAGTGCAAGCTCTGTAGGGCTGTTAGCACCAATTAATAAGTCCCGCATATGCGGGACTTATAATTTCTACCTCAGAGCTGTGCAGTTATCACAGCTAGTTCACATGCCCGTCACCATCTTCCTCACCAACCCCGCCTCATAAGAAAGAGAAATACTTTCAAACCGGGCTGAGCATTTTCGGTCGATACGCAACACACCGGCCGGCCACAGTGCTACTCGCTTACACAGGAGCAAGCGCTTGCCACCACTCGATAACGCCTCCCCTACCGAGCAGTTGCCGGATCCATCCCTAGCCCGTTACAGCGAGCGGCAGCTCGCCGTTGCCAATACCTGGGCAACGCATTTCTCCCTCGCAGGGACAGCTCGAACCAAGTTCATCCGTCACTACCTGCGCAGCACCTCTACGACCAGGTGCTGGTGCATCACCGTCGCTGCTGACAACGGTGTGCGTTACACCATCATGCGTGCAGGGCCACTGCTCCAGGTGTTCGACGGTCAACTGATCGGTGCGTGGGAGTGCAGGCCTGCCCATCGTGTCCCAGCAAGCGCACCCTCCCCAGCCGGAGCGTTGAAGCTGCTGCAGCGCCTCCAGAAGTTCGACGATGCCGTTCCTGTACTCAGCTCTTACACCCAGCGGGCGCATGGGTTGGCGACTCAGTTGGCCCGGGAGGACCTCGGCTCATTCCCCAAGAGTCAGTATCCATCAGTCAGCCACAATCGCTACTACTCGCCGAGGCGCCAGTTCTACCTGAAGCAGATCGGAGCGGTCTTGCGAACCTTCAGGCAGTTCCTGGACCAAGACCTGCTGTTCGCTATCCGCTCGGTTCGGTGCCTCTCGCCCCAGCTCTACAACTGGCTGGCTCAAGGCAACCAGGCGCGCCGGCTGCAGATGCTGAAGGCTCAGCCGGTCTTGACGCCGCTACTGGTGGATTGCGAGGAGGGAGTCTGGCCTCACACGACGACCAACGACAACGGCGAGAGCATCTGCCATTTCCTTCCTTGCCCTTTTTCCCTGCTTGTCAGTGAACGACCGCAGGCCGCCGCCGTGCCATGCGACTTGTACCTCGATATGGGCCGTATTCTTGGGCAGGTCGCGGACGAAGGGATTTCGGTCATCAACTTTTTCGCCTGGCTATTTCAGGCGCCACGGGCCTCGATTCGATTTCTTAGTCACGTCAGTCCCGGCCGTGCGGGAGGAGCTCTCTTCCATCGCAAACGGGAAGGCCGATATTCGGGATGGCATACTCTCCTTATGGCAGCATCGCTAGGTAACCGGCGTCCGATCACTCGCGCTCAATGGACAGCCTTCTATGCCGCCTACAATGCGATCCCCTGGCAGATTCACAACGCCAAGCCTGACTACAACCGGCTCTTCAACGGCTGCCCCTTGGATTGGCAGGATCCGGCATGGCTTGCAATCACTGCACGCCTGAGAGACATCAAGGAGTTCTATACCGCCCTCGACCAGGGGAACTCACAGGTTGTTCGGCAGGCGCGCAGCGCCCTGAAGGCGTATCTGGGTCATTGTACCTACCGACAGGCTGGCAACCTGGTGGACGACTACCACCAGGTCCAGAGGGAACTGCGCGCCACAGTACAGAGCAGCCTGCCCGATCTGGTCGACACCGACGAGTACACCACCTGGGAGGGAATGCTGCCTGTCAGCCTTATCGATTGCCCCAATGGCCTGCAGATTGTCGAGCTCCGCTGCCCTGCCGATCTCTATGCCGAACATATCGCGCTGGCCCATTGCATCGATAGCTACGACCAGGCCGCCTATCGAGGAGACTGCCGACTGCTCTCAGTACGTGAGGCTGGCCGTCCACTGGCCTCTGCCGAACTGGAGCTCAGGCGTGAGCATGGCGAGCCACTAGGTAGGCCCTGGAATCCCCAGCACCTTTCTACGGTGCAACTGCGCAAACTCGATAATGACCCCGTACCGGCAGACTCCCCTGCCGGCCAGGCTTACCGCTGGTTCATGGAACGGATTCGCTCTGGAGCCATAGCGACGAACCTGAACTGGCCCGACATGACCGTCCACATGACACGCTTCGCCGATGGTCGCTGGAAGGCGGGCCTCGCCGAAGCCACGGCGAAGTGGCTGCTCACTCGGTTGGAAAACCGATGAGCCGTCCACGCCTGGTCAACCGTACCTCCGCGACTCCTTCGACGCTTCTGCAGCGGGCTATCTTCGACGGCTACGACTTCGGCTTGAAGATCCCCTACATCGCAGGCAGCAACCGCGCGCTGCTGGAACTGTCCGGCTTCTTCATCAGCGCCCGGGAGCATCCGTTGCACCGCTACTGGCGGGTCCCCAAGGGCAAGTTGCTGCCCGAACTGGACTCGCTGTACAACCGACTCGCCGAGCTCGCTGGAGGCCTCCACTCACAGTCCTGGCGGGACTTCAGCGGCATGGTCGAATCTGCACAGGCCTCGCTTGACCGACAGGCCTTCACCTGGGGTTTGCTGCTGCGCATCGCGCCGCTGGCCGAGGGCGGCGTCTTGCTGTCAGGCGAGTTCCATCCCGGTGTGGTGGCGGTGGCTCGGCGGATGCGCGGGGTGTTCCTGCGCCCATCGAGCTCCTGGCGCATCGACGCCACACCTGAGCTGCTCCGCAGCAACCTGATCCTGGAGCTTGGCCTCGCCGAGGAACAATTCGAGATACTGGATACCGTCCAGGAGCTGCTCAGCGACGGTAGCTTCGCGCCGGCGACCGAGCTGCCCAGCATGAGCATCGGCGGTCCACAGCAGGAACCGGCAGCGCCATCCCTGGAGGACGAGTCAGCTTGTGACATCTACCTCGCCGCGGTGCCAGAGATCGAGCGCACCGAGTACAGCTCGGCTGATATCGAGGCGGCGCTTCAGGGCTACTCGCTACTGGCCCACCAGCCTGCCGGCATCGCTCACTTGCTGCAGAGAACCAGCGCCCTGTTGGCCGACGACATGGGATTGGGCAAGACCCGCCAGGCGGTCATCGCCGCTTCGATCCGAGCGGCGGGCAGGCCAATTCTGGTCATCACCCTGGCCACCCTGTTGATCAATTGGCAGCGCGAAATCCAGGAGGTCTATCCCTCGGCCACCGTGGCCATCCAGCAGGACAACCCAGAGGCGCAGTGGATCCTGGTCAACTACGAGCAGTTGAGCCCCTTCGTCGCCAACGCTTCGCGCTTCGCCGTGATGGTCATCGACGAGGCGCAGCGGATGAAGGAACCGACGGCGCAATGCACGCGGCACGGTTTCGACATTGCCGCCCAAGTGCCGAACCGCTACCTGCTTACCGGCACGCCGGTGCTCAACCGTGAAACCGAGCTGCACACCCTGCTTCGCCTCTCAGGCCACCCCATCGGACAACTGCCGCTGAAAGAGTTCTGCGACCGCTTCGCCGGCAACCCGGAGTTCCGCCAGAGTCTGCGGGCGGAGCTGGGTGACTGGATGCTGCGCAGGCGCAAGGATGTGCTGCCCAGCCTCAAGGGCAAGCAGCGGCAGTTGCTGAAGGTGGCCCTCTCCACCGAGGAACGGCAGCAGTACGACGTGCTGCGCCTCGAGGACCGACCGATTTTCGCGCGACTCGGCGCGCTGCGGCGTTACCTGGAAACGGTGAAGGTTCGCGTGGCGATGGACCTGCTGAGCGAGCTCGACGCCGAGGACAAGGTGATCCTGTTCTGCGAGTTCAAGCCGACCGTGGCTGCGCTGAAGGAACTCTGCGAGCAGGCCGGGCTCGGCTGCGTCACGCTGGTGGGCAATGACTCGCTTACCAAGCGGCAGAAGGCGATCGATCGCTTCCAGCAGGATTCCGACTGCCGGGTGTTCATCTGCACCACGGCGGCCGCCGGGACGGGCAACAACCTCACTGCGGCGAACTACGTGTTTTTCCTCGGTCTGCCCTGGACTCCCGGTCAGCAGGAACAAGCCGAGGACCGCGCGTACCGCAACGGCCAGCTCCGCATGGTCGTGGTGAAGATCCCACTGGTCGAGGCCACGATCGACGAGCAACTGTGGCAACTGCTCAACGCGAAACGCCAGGTTGCCCAGGACCTCATCGAGCCCGAGCAGGTCGACGGAAACCGTGCGCTTTTGGCCGCAAGCCTTGCCGAACGCTGATTACTCGGGTTGAACCAGCCGCTGATCGACACAGTAAAAAAACTACTCTCACCAACCGAGCACTTCCTGCTGCAACACGGAGGAGCAGGAAGCAAGCTCGATCACAACGACACGACTGTTCAGCAGGAGATGCCCCAAAAATGAGATTCGAGCAGCCCTCACCGACTATCGACTACAGAAGAAATATGGTGCTGCAAGCGTTGCTGAAGATCGAGGCGCTCTACGAGCTCGCACATGCCGCCTCTCCAGAGCTGCTAGGGAAACTCTGAAAAAGACTTTCTGATTTGGCAAAATACCGCGACCCCACCCACCGAGTTTCCCGATGAAGCAGATGACCTTCGCCGACGCCGAGTACGCTGGCAAGCGC
>NZ_SCND01000040.1:0-26774 GCF_005503585.1 Pseudomonas sp. 2VD | reverse complement strand
CCCTGACCCGCAACGAGATGACCGTGCAGCGTATCGTCACCGCCGGCAGGCGGCTGACGATGGCGTTGCGCCGGGCCATGCGCTGTACGCCGAGGGCGAGGATCACCGTCATGATCGCCGGCAGTCCCTCGGGAATCGCCGAGGCGGTCAGCGCCACCACCAGCATGAACATGTCCACCATCGGCTGGCCCTGCCAGAGGGTGCCGAGGACGAAAGTGGCGCCGGCCAGCAGCAGGATCGCCAGGGCCAGCCAGCGACTGAAGCTGGCGATCTGTCGCAGCAGCGGAGTGGCCAGGGTGCGGACTTCGCGCAACAGCGTACCGATCCGGCCCAGTTCGGTATCCCCGGCGGTGGCGACCACCACTCCGCGCGCCTGGCCGCTGGTCACCAGGGTGCCGGAATAGGCCATGCAACGGCGGTCGCCGAGCAGCGCGTCGATGGCCACCGCGACGCAGCCCTTCTCCACCGGCACCGACTCACCGGTCAGGGCCGACTCGTCGACATGGAAGTTCTTCGTTTCGAACAGCCGCAGGTCGGCCGGCACCCGGTCGCCGGAGGCCAGCAGCACCACGTCGCCCGGTACCAGGCGTTCAGCGTCCAGCGCCTGGCGCTGGCCGTCGCGCAGGACCAGGGCATGCAGCGAAAGCATGTCGCGGATGGCGTCCAGCGCGTTGGCCGCCTTGCCCTCCTGGACGAAACCGATCAGCGCGTTGACCACCACCGCCAGGAGGATTACCGCACTGTCCACCCAGAAGCCGAGCAGCGCGGTGACCAGCGAGGCGAACAGCATCATGTACAGCAGGACGTTGTGGAACTGCCGCAGCAAGCGCAGCAGCGGCCCCTGGCGTTTCGGCGCGGGCAACCGGTTGTAGCCGTGCGCCGCCAGGCGGCGGGCGGCCTCGTCCGCGTCCAGGCCGGAGGCGGAGCTGTGCAATCGTTCCAGCACCCGTTGCGGCGGGCTGGCATGGGCGTCGCGGGAAGACAGGGGTGGGATGCCGTTCATGGGATTCCTGCGCCTCGTTCTGATGAGCAGAACTATCGGGCAGGCCTGCGCCGCAACGTTTGACCTGTCTCAAACGGATGCTTGCAGTTGAAAGCATCTGGCCGGGGAAAACTTTTCCGGATGTTGCGCGCACCTCGCTCCACAGGGCGAGGTGCCGCGCCCTCCTACAGGCTCATGTGCAGCAGCGGGAACGGCCGCCCCGCCGAGTCGGTCGCGGAGCGGCCGGTCTGGCGGAACCCATAATGTCGATAGAAACCGCAGGCCTGCGGGTTCTGCTCGTTGACATCGACGCTCAGGCGCGGCCAGGTCGCCCGCGCATGATCGAGCAGGCGTCGGCCGATACCCCGGCCGCGCAGCCCGGGTTCGACGAAGAGCATCTCGACATGCGCCTGGTTCAGGCCAATGAAGCCCTGGGCCACGCCGTCGTCGTCGACCAGCACCCAGACCTCGACGGCCGGCAGGTACAGGTCGCGGACCTGTGGGTAAAGCTCGACGATGTCCGCTTCACTGAGAAAGTCGTGGGTCGCGCGGACGGAACGTTCCCACAGGTCGACCAATGCCGTGTTGTCGGCGTCGACGCGCTTGCGAATGTGCATGCTGGATTCCTTTATCCGAAAGATTCCAGGTAGAACGAAAGGCAGCCGCGACCGCCAGGCCGGGCGCCACGCTGAGGTTCGTCGCCTGGATGCCCGTGGCGCGAATCAACGCATGGACGGTGCACAGCGGCGGCGACGAGGGAGGAAGGGAGCGCCATCCTAGAAGAAAACGACCGGTCGGAACAGCCGCGCTTCTCATGCTTTTCCCGAAACGACGAATGAACGACACTGCGCCCGACTCTATTCTCCCGGTATCGCCCATGCCCAGCTCCCCGCTTCCTTCCGGCCGCAGGCTGCCCGCTTGCGCCTTCGCCGACATCGGCGAGCCCTACGCCGTGTTTCAGGCTCCCGGCGGCGCACTCCTCGCGGTGGCCAGCGCCTTTCATGGGCAACACCCGGGCCGACAGCTCGACGTCTACGAACAGAGCCTGCGCCTGTACCGCGGCGGCGACCTCGAATGCATCGCCGTCCTGCCGGACCTGGGCTTTCCGCTCAACGCCATCGCCTGGCACCCGAGCCGGCCCGTACTGGTGATCGGCGGCGGACGCTACGACGGCGGCGCCTTCTTCGAAGGCGGTCTGCTGGCCTGGGACTACGCGAGCGGCAAGATCCAATCGCTGCTCGCCGACAACCGCGAAGTGCTCGCCTGCGACTTCGAGGACGACGGCCGGCGCCTGGCCTTCACCGTCGCCCCCAGCGACGACCTGGAGGACCGACCGTTGTTCCGCCAGCGCCATTCGCTAGCCTTTCCGGTCGACGCCCCACTGGTGCTGGACGACCTGCCCGGCACCCGCCTGCCCTTCGACTGGGCCCTCTACCCTGCCTCGACACAACGCGAAGCAGCGCTGCCGATCCTGGAAAACCTCGCCCTGGGCAAAGATCGGCGGTTCCTGCATCGTCCACCGGTATGGGACCTGTGCTTTCTCGACGGACAACGCCTGGCCATCGCCCGCGCCAGCCCCCGGCTCGAGCTCTGGAATCTGGCCGACGACAGCCTGCGCAGCTTCGAACTGGCCGAACGGGGCCAGTGCCTGCAGGTCTTCCATAACGCCACCGACGACAGCCTGCTGGTCAATCTGCAACTCGGGTATGCCGCCCAGCGACTGTTCAAGGTGCCGCTAACGCCGGGACAACCGCTGCTCCTGAGCGACTGCCGCCATCTGCTGGCGCAATCCGCCCAAGGCGGTTTTCTCGCCCGCCAGATCGCCCTCGAGGGCAAAGACCTGGAAGACCTCGTGCTCGACCCGGCCGGCCGGATCGTCCACAGGCGCCGTCTCGGACACTACGACCTGTTCAACCACCATCTGCGCATCGACCGTGGCGAAGCCTTCTTCTACCTGGCCGGCAATCCGCCGGAGCAGCACCAGGACAAAGGCCTGTTCCGCCTCGACCCGCAGACCTTCAAGACCCGCGAAGTGCTACGCCTGGAGCGCCACCCGGAGCACTTCAACAACCTGCACGGCTGCCTGCTGGGCAATCGCCTGCTGCTCAACGCCAAGGTCTACAACTCGCCGCATCACGCCTACGGTACCCAGCGCCTGACCTGCTACGACCTGGAGAGCCGCGGCACGCTCTGGGGCGCCACCCTGTCCGCCCAGGTCAGCGCCTTCGCGCCGTTGCCCGGCGGACAATGGATCGCACTGGCGCTGGTCGATGGTCAGGTCGAGGTACGCGACCTCGCCAGCGGCGAATGTCGCTGGCGCTACCGCACGGCAGACGCCATACCGCTGTGCCTGGCAGTCAGCGACAAACTCCTCGCCATCGGTTTCAGCCACGGCGGAGTCAGGCTCCTGCAGGTCGCGGCGGATGGCCAGCTCATCGGTCCTCCAGGCGCCAACCCGTGGCAGTAGCCCGCAGTTCGCCCTCCAGCGCCAGGTGGCGGAGAAACACCGGGTCGTGGGACACCACCAGCAAGGCCCCACGGTACTGCCCGAGCATGCTTTCCAGGGCCTGCCGCGCAGCCAGGTCGAGGTGGTTGTCCGGTTCGTCGAGCAGTAGCAACTGCGCCGGCCGGTCGGCGTAGAGCACCAGGGCCAGGGCCGCCTTCAGGCGTTCGCCGCCGCTCAGCGTCGCGCACGGCTGGGCGAGCCGTTCGGCCGGCAAGCCGAGTTGCGCCAGGCGCGTGCGCAGCCAGCTTTCGCCGCGACTGCGATTGACCTCCAGCAACTGCTCCAGCACGCCTCGCCCGTGGTCCAGCACGCTCAGCCGCTGGTCGAGATAGGCGGCGCCCACCGTCACCGCGCAGGTTCCCGCCAGCGGCGCCCGTTGCCCGGCCAGCAGCCGCAGCAGGGTCGACTTGCCGCTGCCGTTCGGGCCGACCAGCGCCAGCCGTCGCGGACCGCTCAGGAGCAGGTCGATTTCGCGCAACGGCCCGCGCAGATGCGGCAGGACCGCGCCCTTCAACTCGACGATCCGGCGCTGCGCCGCCAGTTCGGCATCGGGCGAATCGAGCAGCAGCGGCGACGCCTCCTCGACCTCCCGGGCAGCCTCGCGCACCTCGCGGTCGAGGCGCTCGCGCTCCGCCTGGTGGGCATTGCGCAGCTTGCCGGCGCTGACCTCGCTACGTTCCCTGAACCCACCGAGCAGGATCTTCGCCTGGTTCGCCGTCTTGCCTTCGCGCCGGCCGCTGGCCTGGCGCCGCTCCTGGCGCTGCTGCTGTTCGCGCATGGCCAGGGTCTGCCGCTTGCGCTCCAGACGACGCTGGTCCAGGCGGCGCTCGGCGGCCTCGCGCGCCTCCTCCCGGCTCTGCGCGTAGAAGGAATAGCCGCCGCCATAGCTGCGCAGGCCGAGGGTCGACAGCTCGACGATCCGCTGCATGCCCTCGAGCAGTTCGCGGTCATGGCTGACCAGCAGCAGGCCGCCGTCCCAGGCCGCCAGCCGCGCCCGCAACAAGGCGCGCGCCGGCCCGTCGAGAGGGTTGCTCGGTTCGTCGAGGATGAGGAAGTCGGCGTCGTCGAGGAATGCGCCGAGCAGCGCTACGCGCATGCATTCGCCGCCGCTCAGGCGTTCGCTCGGGGTATCCGCGCGGAGATGGCCGAGCCCCTCGGCGGCCAGGGCGTCGGCCAGGCGTTGGCGGATGTCCCAGCGCTCGCCCAGGCATTCGTAGTCGGCGTCGTCGAGGCTACCCGCCTCGATCCGCGCCAGCGCCTCCAGCCATGGGCGGACGCCAGCCAGGTCGGCGACGGTCGGATACTCGGCCGGATCGAGCTGCTGCGCCAGGTAGCGCACGCGCCCCTGGCGCCGGACGCTGCCGCTGGACGGCTGCAAGTGTCCGGCGAGCAGGCGCGCGAGCAGCGACTTGCCGACGCCGTTGCGTCCCACCAGCCCGGTGTGCCGGGTGTCGAAGGTTTCGTCGAGATCGGAAAACAGAAGGCTGCCGTCCGGCAGCTGGAAAGAGACGCCATCGAGCGTCAGGGTCGACGTATTCGTCATGGATACCCCCTTGATGCCATGCATTCCCCCGGGCCCTCGGGCCAGGGACGGAAAACCGGCCGTGCGGACACGGCAGCATCAAGTGCGCATCGGACGAACACCTCGTAAGGAAGGAAAGACCGCGGCAGTCTACTCCGCCCATGCGGTCCCGCCAATCGGGCATACTTTTCGCTTTCGACAGACACGACCGACCGACATGGCCAGACTGCGCATCGCCGAACTCTTCGAACGGGAACCCTCGCGCTGGGGCGGCCGTGGCGACCCCTACCTCTGGCAGGAAATGGCCGGGCAACTGGCGGACGCGCCCTGGCCGGCCTCCGCCGCGGCCCTGGAACGCCTGCTCGGCGAGACCTTCGAGCGCCTCAGCGGCCATCCGCTGGAATACGATGCCCTGATCTACCTCGCGCGCCACGCCCACGGCGGCATGTCCAGCGGCATGGTCAGCCCGGAGTTCTGGCGCGAAACGGCGATCCCGGAACTGCTCGACCGCTATCGGCGGCGGCGCTCCTGGTTGAGATGGTTGCGCCGGTAGGTATCCTCCCCCATCGCCGCGATCTGCCCCTCGATCAGGGCATCGAATGGCTTCAGCAGGGCTTCGTGGGTACGCGGCGCCTCCAGTTCGTCGAGCGCCGCGGCGATTGCCTCGATGGTCGACAGCGCGCCCTCTCCCGGCGCCTTGCGCAGGCGATAACGCGACGCCATGCCTTCGGCCAGGCTCACCCGCGGCAGGGCCGCCAGGGCCGGGTTCAGGTGCAGCAGCTTGCGCGCCTTGCGCCAGGTGCCGTCCGGCACCACCAGCAGGAGGGGCTCGCCGGCGGCCTCGGCGGCCATCCCCGCCAGCGCTCGCGCCTGCTCGCCGGGAAACAGCAGGCAGGCCCGGTAGCCCGGCACTCGCCAGGTCTCCTCGGCGAAACGCTCGCCGACCCGCAATTCCGCATTGCGCAAGCCGAGCACGGCCAACCCTGCGGTATTCAGCGCGTGCCCGACCTCGCTGGGGTGCTGCAGGACCAGCACCCGCGTACGCGACGGCAAGGAGGGAATCAATGCGCAGAGGCAGTGGCTGGCGGGGCGAGCGCAACGCTCGCAGCGGATACGTGACATGGGACGACTCCTGGAAGGGGCCCAGTGTGCCACAGGCGGAGAGGCATTCTCTCGCTCGCAAAAACGTCATATTTCCGACGAATGGCAGCAACTTTCTTCACCCATTAAGAATAGCGACGAATTTTTGTCGTTCGATGAAAAAATACAATCGTCCCGCCCTCTCAACTCCCGTCCGTCCGCGCCGAAGACTGGGATGAGCCCCTCTCTATCCAAGGATGTTTCTCATGTTCACTCGCAAGTACCGACAGATGAACGCCGACTTGCAACAGCAACTCGCCGCCGAGCGCCTGCACATGGCAGCGCTGGACCGCTCCATGGCGCGCGTGGAGTTCGACCCCGACGGCAACATCACCGATGCCAATGAGAATTTCCTGACCCTGCTGGGCTACCGCCGCGACGAGATCCTCGGCAAACCGCATCGCCAGCTTTGCGACGGCGCCTACGCGCAATCGGAAGACTACCGGCGCTTCTGGGAACGCCTGCGGCGCGGCGAACACTTTTCCGGCCGCTGCAAGCGCATTACCCGCGAGGGCCGGCCACTCTGGCTGGAAGCCACCTACAACCCCGTACGCGACGGGCAGGGTCGACTGCTCAAGGTGGTCAAGTACGCCAGCGACATCGATGCCATCGTCCACCAGGAACACGAGATGCAGAGCAAGCTGGATGCCCTGTCCCGCTCGATGGCGATGATCGAGCTCGACCTCGACGGCAATGTCCTCGCGGCCAACGACAACTTCCTCGCCACCATGGGCTATGGCCGAGCCGAGCTGGCCAGCGCCAACCACCGTCAGTTCTGCGAACCGGGCTACCGCGACGGCCCGCAGTACGCCGACCTCTGGCGCCGCCTGAATCGCGGCGAGTACGTCACCGGGCAGTTCCGCCGGGTCCACCGCAACGGCCAGCCGGTCTGGCTGGAAGCCAGCTACAACCCGGTCTACGACGCCGACGGCAAGCTGTTCAAGGTGGTCAAGTTCGCCAGCGACGTCAGCGACCGCATGCGCCGCTACCAGGCCGAGGCGGACAACGCCCACCAGGCCCATACCCTGTCCACCGAGACCCGCACCGTCGCCGAACACGGCGCGCTGATCATCCAGAGCGCGGTGGAGGAAATGCTCAAGATCGCGAATACCCTGGATGCTTCCTCGCTGAACATCGGCGAACTGTCGCAGCACTCGCAACAGATCACCTCGATCGTCAACACCATCCGCGAGATCGCCGAGCAGACCAACCTGCTCGCCCTCAATGCCGCCATCGAGGCCGCCCGCGCCGGCGACCAGGGTCGCGGCTTCGCCGTGGTGGCCGACGAGGTGCGGCAACTGGCGGAGCGCACCAGCAAGTCGACCAAGGAGATCGCCGACATGATCGGTCGCATCCAGACCGGCACCCGCAGCGTCATCGACGACATGCAGCACAGCCAGGAACAGGCGCGGCGCGGCGTGGAGCTGGCCAACGAGGCCGGCACGGCGATCCTCGGCATCCGCGAGAGCACGCACAAGGTGGTGGAGGCGGTGCAGCAGTTCTCGCGCACCCTCAACGCCGATCTCTAGGGCTCAGGCCAGGCTCATCTGCGTCCGCAACTGGTCGCGGAAGGCCTGGATCAGCGGCTCGCGCGAGCGGCCGCGGCGGAGGATCAGGGAGAATGGCGCCTGGTAGCCGAAGGTCGCCGGCAGCAGGGCGCGCAGACGGCCCTGCTCGACCCACGGGTGGGCGTAGTGCTCCGGCAGGTAGCCGATGTAGCCGCCGGACAGGATCAGGATCAGTTGCGCCTCCATGCTCTCCACCGTCCCCGCGCTGTGCTTGAAGCCGTGCCGGGCCAGCTCGGCCTGGCTCCAGTAGCCGCGGCCGACCATGCGTTGCTGGGTGATCAGGTCGGCGGGAATCCTCCGCCCGTCGAACAGCGGATGCCGGTCGCTGCAGTACAGCCAGTGCTGTTCGCGGTACAGCGGCTGGTAGACCAGTCCGTTCATGCGGCTGGAAAAGGCGCCGATGGCCAGGTCCTGGCGGTTCTCCAGCACGCTCAGTTGCAGTTCGTAGGGGCTCTGCACCAGCAGGTGCAGGTGCACCGCCGGGTGTTCGCGGCTGAAGGCGCCGATCACCTCGGCCAGCGGCAGCGCCGGGTCGCTCACCGTGGAATCGAGCACACCGAGGTTCAGGGTGCCGCGCAGCTCGCCCTTCAACGCCAGCGCGTAGCGTCCGAAGCCTTCCAGTTCGCCGAGGATGCGCAGGGTCTCCTGGTGGAACAGCTCGCCCTTGCTGGTCAGGCTGAAGCCGCCGCGGCCACGGTGGCAGAGCACGATGCCGAGCTGGTTCTCCAGTTGGCTCATGTAGGTGCTGATCGCCGAGGTCGACAGGTTCAACTCCTGCTGGGCGGCGGCGAAGCCCTGGTGGCGCACCACCGCGGCGAAGATGCGCAACAGGCGCAGGTCGGGCAAGGCGTTGGACACGGCGACTCCGGTTTGCGGGGCGAGGATTTCGGACTGCGGGCCGAGGCAAAGGCCGCCGTCCGGGCTCGGCGGCGAAGTCTAGCCGCTTCGCCATTAGTTTAGAAATCTCTGAACTGATTATTTGTAGCCAGCGATTTGACTCGCTACCGGCTGTGAAGAGAATCCGTCCGACCCCTAAAACAACCACAACGACCGTGAGGCCACCCCGTGGACAAGAATCTCCACCAGCCCCTGGGCGGCAATGAAATGCCCCGCTTCGGCGGCATCGCCACCATGATGCGCCTGCCCCATGTCCAGTCCCCCGCCGAACTCGACGCCCTCGATGCCGCCTTCGTCGGCGTGCCCCTCGACATCGGCACCTCGCTGCGCTCCGGTACCCGCTTCGGCCCCCGCGAGATCCGCGCCGAATCGGTGATGATCCGTCCCTACAACATGGCCACCGGCGCCGCCCCCTTCGACTCGCTGAACGTGGCGGACATCGGCGACGTCGCGATCAACACCTTCAACCTGCTGGAAGCCGTGCGCATCATCGAGCAGGAATACGACCGCATCCTCGGTCACGGCATCCTCCCGCTGACCCTCGGCGGCGACCACACCATCACCCTGCCGATCCTCCGCGCGATCAAGAAGAAGCACGGCAAGGTCGGCCTGGTCCACGTCGACGCCCACGCCGACGTCAACGACCACATGTTCGGCGAGAAGATCGCCCACGGCACCACCTTCCGCCGCGCGGTGGAAGAAGACCTGCTGGATTGCGACCGCGTGGTGCAGATCGGCCTGCGCGCCCAGGGCTACACCGCCGAGGACTTCAACTGGAGCCGCAAGCAGGGCTTCCGCGTGGTGCAGGCCGAAGAGTGCTGGCACAAGTCGCTGGAGCCGCTGATGGCCGAGGTCCGCGAGAAGGTCGGCGGCGGCCCCGTCTACCTGAGCTTCGACATCGACGGCATCGACCCGGCCTGGGCGCCCGGCACCGGCACCCCGGAAATCGGCGGCCTGACCACCATCCAGGCGATGGAAATCATCCGTGGCTGCCAGGGCCTGGACCTGGTCGGCTGCGACCTGGTCGAAGTCTCGCCGCCTTACGACACCACCGGCAACACTTCGTTGCTGGGCGCCAACCTGCTCTATGAAATGCTCTGCGTCCTCCCGGGCGTGGTGCGTCGCTGAGCCGTAGCGCGACCATGACCGACGACCGCGTCGAACAGGTGCTGGAGGCCGCCCGCCGACTGGTGGCGGCCTTCGCCCGCAACGATGCCGAGGCCTATTTCGCCGCCTTCAGCGAGGACGCCAGCTTCATCTTCCACAACTGGCCTCAGCCGCTGCGCTCGCGCGCGGCCTACCGCGAGTTGTGGGAGCGCTGGCGACGCGAGGACGGCTTCGAAGTGCTGGCGTGCGAATCCAGCAATACCTGCGTCAGCCTGCAAGGCGACCTGGCGATCTTCAGCCACGACGTCGCCACCCGGCTGCGCCTCCAGGGAACGGAAAGCCTGAACCGGGAACGGGAAACCATCCTGTTCCGCCTAGAACAACAAGAAGGCCGTTGGCTGGCCTGCCATGAGCACTTGTCGGCGATGCCGGAGTACCTGCCATCGACTAGCTAGCTCTCCCGGGAGAACGTCATGGATAACAACAATAACCAACACGCAATCACACGCATCGAAACCTTCGGGGTCGAACAGATTCCCGACCACGAACGCAACGCCACGCCGGTCGATCTGTTCCGCATGATCTTCGGCGGCGCCAATACCTTCGCCACCGCCGTGCTCGGCAGCTTTCCGGTGCTCTTCGGGCTGTCCTTCCAGGCCGGGCTGTGGGCGATCCTGCTGGGCGTCACGCTGGGCGCGCTGATCCTCGCCCCGATGGGCCTGTTCGGCCCGCTCAACGGCACCAACAACGCGGTCTCCTCCGGCGCACACTTCGGCGTGCACGGGCGCATCGTCGGCTCCTTCCTCTCGCTGCTGACCGCCATCGCCTTCTTCTCGCTCTCGGTATGGAGTTCCGGCGACGCCCTGGTCGGCGGCGCCCGGCGCCTGGTCGGCCTGGAAGAGAGCGAACTGAACCTGGGCCTGGCCTACGGCCTGTTCGCCGTGCTGGTGCTGACCGTATGCATCTACGGCTTCCGCTTCATGCTGCTGGTCAACAGGATCGCCGTGTGGGCCGCCAGCCTGCTGTTCCTGCTCGGCCTGTTCGCCTTCGCCGGCCCCTTCGACGCCGCCTACGCCGGCAGCGTGCAGCTCGGCCAGCCGGGCTTCTGGGCTGCCTTCATCGGCGCCACCCTGCTGGCCATGAGCAACCCGATCTCCTTCGGCGCCTTCCTGGGCGACTGGGCCCGCTACATCCCCCGCCAGACCTCGCAGGCACGGATCATGCTGGCGGTGATCGGCGCGCAACTGGCGACCCTGGTTCCCTTCCTGTTCGGCCTCGCCACCGCGACCATCGTCGCCGTCCGCGCGCCGGACTACATCGCCGCCAACAACTACGTCGGCGGCCTGCTGGCCATCGCTCCCGGCTGGTTCTTCCTGCCGGTATGCCTGATCGCGGTGATCGGCGGCATGTCCACCGGCACCACTTCGCTGTACGGCACCGGGCTGGACATGTCCAGCGTGTTCCCGCGCCTGCTCTCGCGGGTGCAGGCCACGGTGCTGATCGGAGTCGCCTCGATCGGCTTCATCTTCGTCGGCCGCTTCGCCTTCAACCTGGTGCAGAGCGTCTCCACCTTCGCCGTGCTGATCGTCACCTGCACCACCCCGTGGATGGTGATCATGCTGATCGGCCTGCTGACCCGTCGCGGCTTCTACCGCCCGGACGACCTGCAAGTGTTCACCCGCGGCCAGCGCGGCGGCGCCTACTGGTTCGAGCACGGCTGGAACTGGCGCGGAATGGGCGCCTGGATTCCCAGCGCGGCAGCCGGCCTGGCCTTCGTCAACCTGCCGGGGCAATTCGTCGGTCCGCTCGGCGAACTGGCCGGCGGCATCGACCTCAGCCTGCCGGTCGCCCTCGGCCTGGCCGCCCTGCTCTACCTGGCACTGCTGCGCCTGTTCCCGGAACCGCCTTGCGTCTACGGCCCGCAAGGACCGCGCTGGGTGCGCGCGCACGGCACGCGGAGGGCCCCTGCGATAGCCACCGCCTGAGGCGGGGTACATACACGGCGGGACGCCAGCGTCCCGCGCTTCCGGCGCCTCGCCGGATACAACAATGACAATGAGAAACTTGGGAGACCTGATATGGCCCTCGACATATTCGTCGTTCTGATCTACGCCGCGGGCATGATCGCGCTGGGCTGGTACGGCATGCGCCGCGCCAAGACCCGCGACGACTACCTGGTGGCGGGCCGCAACCTCGGCCCCGGCTTCTACCTGGGAACCATGGCCGCCACCGTCCTCGGCGGCGCCTCCACCATCGGCACCGTGCGCCTGGGCTACGTCCATGGCATCTCCGGCTTCTGGCTGTGCGGCGCGATCGGCCTCGGCATCGTCGGCCTCAGCCTGTTCCTGGCCAAGCCGCTGCTGAAGCTGAAGATCTACACCGTCACCCAGGTCCTGGAGCGTCGCTACAACCCCGCCGCGCGCCACGCCAGCGCCCTGATCATGCTGGTCTACGCACTGATGATCGGCGCCACCTCGACCATCGCCATCGGCACCGTCATGCAGGTCCTGTTCGGCCTGCCGTTCTGGGTCTCGATCCTGATCGGCGGCGGCGTCGTGGTGCTCTACTCCACCATCGGCGGCATGTGGTCGCTGACCCTGACCGACATCGTGCAGTTCCTGATCATGACCGTCGGCCTGGTGTTCCTGCTGATGCCGCTGTCGATCAACGACGCCGGCGGCTGGGACGCCCTGGTGGCCAAGCTGCCGGCCAGCTACTTCGACTTCACCGCGATCGGCTGGGACACCATCGTCACCTACTTCCTGATCTACTTCTTCGGCATCTTCATCGGCCAGGACATCTGGCAGCGGGTGTTCACCGCCCGCAGCGAGACCGTGGCCAAGGTCGCCGGCTCCGCCGCCGGTATCTACTGCGTGCTCTACGGCATGGCCGGGGCGCTGATCGGGATGGCCGCCAAGGTCCTGCTGCCGGACCTGGAGAACGTCAACAACGCCTTCGCCAGCGTGGTCGAGCACAGCCTGCCGAACGGCATCCGCGGCCTGGTCATCGCCGCCGCCCTGGCGGCGCTGATGTCCACCGCCAGCGCCGGCCTGCTGGCGGCGTCCACCACCGTCACCCAGGACCTGCTGCCGCGCCTGCGCCGCGGCCGCGGCCAGTCCGACAACGGCGACGTGCACGAGAACCGCATCGCCACCCTGCTGCTGGGCCTGGTAGTGCTCGGCATCGCCCTGGTGGTCAGCGACGTGATCAGCGCCCTGACCGTGGCCTACAACCTGCTGGTAGGTGGCATGCTGATCCCGCTGATCGGCGCGATCTACTGGAAGCGCGCCAGCACCGCCGGCGCCATCACCAGCATGACCCTGGGCTTCCTTACCGTGCTGGTGTTCATGATCAAGGACGGCCTCGACGCCAATACGCCGATCTACTACAGCCTGGCGGTCGGCCTGCTCAGCTTCGTCCTGGTCAGCCTGTTCTCGCGGCGCCCGACGGGTGTCGCCAGCGCCGCCTGAACCAGGCACAACCCCGACAGGCGAGGGACTTTCCCTCGCCTTTTCCATTCCCGAGAACATGAAAAAGGAACGGCCATGACCACCTGCGGCGAATTCCTCGTCAAGCAACTCGAAGCCTGGGGCGTCGAGACCGTCTTCGGCATCCCCGGCGTACATACCGTAGAACTCTACCGCGGCCTGCCCGGCAGCCGTATCCGCCATGTCACCCCGCGCCACGAGCAGGGCGCCGGCTTCATGGCGGACGGCTACGCACGGGTCACCGGCAAGCCCGGCGTGTGCTTCATCATCACCGGCCCGGGGATGACCAACATCCTCACCGCCATGGCCCAGGCCTACGCCGACTCGATTCCGATGCTGGTGATCTCCAGCGTCAACGAACGCGCGCGCCTGGCCCACGGCAACGGCTACCTGCACGAGCTGCCGAACCAGCGCAACCTGGTAGGCAACGTCTGCGCCTTCAGCCATACCCTGATGAGCGCCGAGGAGCTGCCGGCGGTGCTCGCCCGCGCCTTCGCCGTGTTCGACAGCGAGCGGCCGCGGCCGGTGCACATCGAGCTGCCGCTCGACGTGATCACCGCTCCCGCCGAACACCTGGCCCTGCGCCCGCGCACCGTCGCCAGCCGCCCGGCGCCGGCCCTCGCGCCCTTGCGCGAGGCCGCGGCGCGCCTGCGCAACGCGAAGAAGCCACTGCTGCTGCTCGGCGGCGGCTGCGTCGAGGCCGCCGCCGAAGCGCGTGCCCTGGCCGCCGCGCTGGACGCGCCGACTGCCCTGACGATCAACGCCAAGGGCCTGCTGCCGGCCGACCACCCGCTGCTGTTGGGCAGCAACCAGTCCTGCGTGCCGGTACGCGAGCTGGCCGCCGAGGCCGACGTGGTGCTGGCCATCGGCACCGAGCTGGGCGAAACCGACTACGACGTGGTGTTCGACGGCGGCTTCGCCCTCGATGGCGAGTTGATCCGCATCGACATCGACCCGCAGCAACTGATGCGCAACTACACGCCTAGCCTGGCCATCCACAGCGACGCCCGGCTGGCCATGCGCGTGCTGCTGGCCGAACTGCCGGGCGGCGAGGCCTCGCCGGACAGCCCCGGGGCCCGGCGCGCCGCCGCCGTGCGCCAGCGCCTGGCCGAAGACTTCGCCGGCTGGTCGCACTATCGCCAGCTGTTCGCCGCGATCCTCGCCGAGTGGCCGGACGCCCGCTTCGTCGGCGACTCGACCCAGACCGTCTACAGCGGCAACCACCTGGTCGATCTCGATGAGCCGCGCCGCTGGTTCAACGCCTCCACCGGCTACGGCACCCTCGGCTATGGCCTGCCCGCCGCCATCGGCGCCAAGCTCGGCGAGCCGGGACGCCCGGTGGTCAGCCTGATGGGCGACGGCGGCCTGCAGTTCACCCTGCCGGAACTGGCCAGCGCGGTGGAAGCCAAGGTCGGCATCGTCGTGCTGCTATGGAACAACCACGGCTATGGCGAGATCAAGCGCTACATGGAGCGGCGCGAGATCACTCCGCTCGGGGTCGATATCTACACTCCGGACTTCCTCGCCATCGCCCGCGGCTTCGGCTGCGCCGCCGAACGCGCGCGCGATCTCGAGCACCTGCGCGAACTGCTGCGCGGCGCCCCGGCGGACCGTCCGCTGATCGTCGAGGTGCTGCAAGCCGCGCCCTTCCATCCCTGACCCGGAGCCCGCCATGGACGATTCCGAACTCTACCGCTCCCTCTGCGAGATCCTCGGCGCCCGTGGCGTGCGCGACAGTGCCGCGCTCGCCGGGCAGGACCCCGGCTACCATCCGCAGAACCTCGCCGGAAGCTTCCTGGTCCTGCCGGAAAGCACCGACCAGGTCGCTGCCGTGGTGCGTCTGTGCCGCCAGGCGGGACGCGCCCTGGTGCCCCAGGGCGGACTCACCGGCCTGGTCGGCGGCGGCGCCGCGCAAGCCGGCGACGTGCTGCTCTCGCTGCGCAGGCTGAACCGCATACACCGGCTGGATGCGGCCAGCCAGACCCTCGACCTCGACGCCGGCGTCACCCTCGAACAGGCCCAGGCGCTGGCCGCCGAGGCCGGACTCGACCCCGGCATCGATCTCGCCGCGCGCGGCAGCGCCAGCGTCGGCGGGCTGGTCGCGACCAACGCCGGCGGCATCCGCGCCTTCCGCTTCGGCACCATGCGCCAGCGCGTGCTCGGCCTGGAAGCGGTACTCGCCGACGGCAGCGTCTACAGCGACCTGCGCGGGCTGCTGAAGAACACCACCGGCTACGACCTCAAGCAGTTGTTCGTCGGCGCCGAAGGCACCCTCGGCATCGTCACCCGTGCGGTACTGCGCCTGGAGCCGTTGCAGCGTCCCGGCGCCACCGCCCTGCTCGGCCTGCCCGACGTCGACGCGGCGATCGCCATCGCCGCGCGCCTGCGCCGCGAGCACGCCGAACGCCTGTTCGCCTGCGAGATCCTCTGGCACGACTACCTGCAATGCACCGCCGCGCCCATGGGCGACAGCGCGCCGAGCCTGGTGCCCTGCCCTCTCTACCTGCTGGTGGAACTGGCCGAGGACCGCCACCTGGATGCCGGCGAGGCGCTCACCGCCCTGCTGGAAGGCTGCTTCGAGGACGGGCTGGTGGAAGACGCCCTGCTCGCCGCCAACGAAACCCAGCGCCTGGCCATCTGGCGCCTGCGCGAAGACTCCGACGCGGCCATCCACGCCGGCGTCGACAGCCTGTCCTTCGACGTATCGCTGCCGGTGCCGGCCCTGGCCGGCTACGTCGAGCGCATCCGGCGGCGCCTGGACGACCTGGTGGAGGGCATGCGGGTCTTCCTCTTCGGCCATTTCCTCGACGGCAACCTGCACGTCATGCTCGCCGCCGACATCCCGCTGCTGCCGCTGCACCAGGCGGTGGAGGAAATCCTCTACGGCGAGTTGGGCGAATGCGCTGGCGTGATCTCCGCCGAGCACGGCATCGGCCTGGAGAAGAAGGAAGCCCTGGGACGCTACGCCGATCCGCTGAAGCTCGCGCTGATGGCGCAGATCAAGGAACTGCTCGACCCCAGCGGGCTGTTCAACCCGGGCAAGGTCATACCCTGAACGCCTATCCTCCTGGGATAGCCTTTCCACCGACAGAGACCGCGATGAGAATCGTCAGCCGCGACCGCTGGTTCGAAACCCGGCACTTCTACAACGGTATCAGCCTGATCCACGAGCCCTACGTGCGCCCCTTCTATCGCTGCAACATCTGGCATGTCCAGGGCCGCGAGCGCGACGTGCTGGTGGACAGCGGCTCCGGTCTGGTCAGCCTGCGCGAGCAACTGCCCTGGCTCACCGAACGACCGCTGCTGGCGGTGGCCAGCCACACCCACTTCGACCATATCGCCGGCCACCACGAATTCGCCGAGCGCCTGGCGCATCCGGCCGAGGCGGAGATCCTCGCCGCGCCGGACGGCGACAACACCCTGGCGCGCGCCTATGTCGGCGACGAGATGTTCGAGGCGCATCCGGAGTGCCCGCTGTGCTACGCCGAATACCGGGTGCGAGCAGCGCCGGCGACCCGACTGATCGACGAAGGCGACGTGCTCGATCTCGGCGACCGCGTGCTGCAGGTGCTGCACACGCCCGGGCACTCGCCGGGCGGCATCAGCCTGTGGGAAGCAGCGACACAGACGCTGTTTTCCGGCGACATCGTCTACGACGGTCCGCTGGTCGAGGACGCCTATCATTCCAACCTCGACGACTATGCCGCCAGCCTCGCGCGCCTGCGCGAACTACCGGTGCGTACCGTACACGGCGGGCATTTCGCGAGCTTTTCCGGGGAGCGTTTGCGGGAAATGATCGTCGCCTGGTTCAGGAACCACGATCGATAGGCCAAAACCGGGACTCTGGCCAGCGCCGCAGGCGGAGGCCAGAGCGTCGGGGAACCGGCTCAGCGACGTTGCCGCGCGGCGAGGCGCCGGCGTTGCTCGTCGTTTTCCACCGGGATGGGTTGCATGCGCGGGGGCTCGATCAGGCCAAGGGCGACACCGAGTTGCCACGCCAGGTTTTGCAGCCAGAGTTTCATGACAGGCCCCTTGTCCAAGGGAAGGAGAATCGGGCGACCTGACAAGTCAGGTCGCCCTAGGAAAGAGTAGACCGGCGTCCCACTCTCCGCACGTTCCACTCCGTCCTTGGAAACAACTTTACTGCGGGAAACCGGCCCCGGACCCTGACCTGAATCAAGCCAACGCCGATTCCCGCCCTTGCAGAAGACCGATCCAGGCCTTCAGGTTGGCGCCGACCATGCCCTTGCGCCAGACCAGCCAGGTACTCGCCCGGGCGAACGGTTCGGCCAGCGCATGCACCGCCACCGACTCCCGCCCCGGCAGGCTTTGCAGCATCGACACCGGCATCAGCGCCACCCCGCCGCCGGCCACCACGCAGGCCAGCATGCTGTGGTAGGACTCGATCTCCATCACCCGGCCCATGCTCACCCGCGCGCTGGCGAACCAGGACTCCAGCAGCAGGCGATAGGAGCAGCGCGGGCGGAAGGCGATCACCGCGCTGCCGGCCACGTCCTCGGGACCGCGCACCGGCGGGTGGCCATTCTCGGTGACCAGCACCATGCGCTCCTCGAACATCGGCAGGCCCTCCAGGCCGTCGAAGTCCAGCGGGCCGTCCACCAGCACGGCATCCAGGCGCCCGCCCAGCAGCGACTCGACCAGCTCGCCGCTGGGCGCGGTCTGCAATTGCAGGTTCACCGCCGGATAGCGCCGGTGGTATTCCGCCAGGCGCGGCGGCAGATGGATCGCCGCGGTGCTGTACATCGAGCCGAGGGCGAAATCGCCCACCGGTTCGCCCCCCTGCACCGCCGCGCGCGCCTCCTCCTGCAGGGCGAACAGCCGCGCGGCGTAGTCCAGCAGGACCTTGCCGGCCGGCGACAGTTGCAGGCGCTGGCGTTCGCGGAGGAACAGGTCGACGCCAAGCTGTTCCTCCAGTTGCCGCAGGCGCGTCGACAGGTTCGACGGCACCCGGTGCAGGCGCTCGGCGGCGCGGGCGATGGAGCCCTCCTCGGCGACCGCATGGAAGATCCTCAACTGGCCGAACTCCACGATCAATTCTCCAAAACAGAACAAGTAATTCACGATTATTCATTTTTACAGAATCGCCGCAAGACCTAACCTGCTGCCATTCATCCCCCGGCAGGAATCCGCTCATGTCCCGTGATTTTCTTCGTTCGCCGCTGGTCGGCCTGCTCGCCTGCCTGCTAGCGCTGGTGGTCGCCATGGGGGTCGGGCGCTTCTCCCTGACCCCGCAACTGCCGCACCTGATCCGCGAAGGCCAGCTCGACCTGACCGGCGCCGGTCTGCTGGCCGCCGCCAACTACCTCGGCTACCTGGTCGGCGCGCTGGACGCGCTGTTCGCTCGCGAAGCGCGGCAGGCACGCTTGCGCCTGCTGGTCGGGCTATGGGCCTGCTTCGGCCTGACCCTGGCCTCGGTCTGGGCCGAGGGCTTCTGGCCGCACGCGCTGCTGCGCTTCGGTCTTGGCGTGGCCAGCGCCTGGGTCCTGATCATGGTCACCGCCCTCAGCCAGCGCCTCGCCGCGGAAAGCGGCCGGGCCCGGCTGGGCGCGCTGGTGTTCGCCGGCCCCGGCATCGGGGTGATGGTCACCGGCCTGCTGGCGGCATTGGGCAACGCCCTGGGCCAGGACTCGGTGTTCATCTGGAAGCTCTTCGCCGACCTCGCGCTGGTCCTGGTCCTCATGCTCCTGCCGCTGCTGCCGCGCCCGGCCGCACGCAGCGCCGGCCAAGACGCGCCTGCCACGGCAGGCGAGAACGCCGGCCTCGGCCGCCTGACCTGGGCCTACGGACTGGTCGGCCTCGGCTACATCATTCCGGCCACCTTTCTCTCGCAGATGGCCGCGGCGCGTTTCCACGGGCAATGGCAGGCCGATCTGTTCTGGCCCTGCTTCGGCCTGGCCTCGGCTACCGGGGTGGTGCTGATCAGCCTGCGCCGGCAGCGCCCGGACGGGACCCGCCGCTGGCTGGTCGGCGCGCTCTGGCTACAGGCCCTCGGCGTGCTCGCCTGCCTGCTGCCAGGGATCGGCGGGCTGGCCCTGGGGGTAGTGCTGACCGGCCTGCCGTTCCTCGCCGGCATGCAACTGGTGATGCAATACGCCCGCGAACTGGCGCCGCATACGCCGCAGCGCAACGCCGGCCAACTGACCACCGGTTTCGCCCTCGGCCAGTTGCTCGGCCCGCTGCTGGCGGCGCTCAGCACGCATTTCGCCGGCGGCCTGCAACCGGCGCTGGCGCTCGCCGGGCTCGGCCTGGTCTTCGCCGGCCTGCTGTTGCGCCGGCCGCAGTCGCTCAGCGGCGCAGCAGGCGTCGCAGCCACTGCTCGCCGCTGACCAGGGTGATGCCGGCGAGGACCAGCGCCGCGCCGGCGACGAAGTTCAGGCTGAGCGGCTCGCCCAGCAGCAATACGCCGAAGGTGACGCCGAACAGGGGGGTCATGAAGGAGAAGATCGCCAGGTTGTTCGCCAGGTAGCGACGCAGCAGCCAGAACCAGCAGAAGTAGCTGGCGAACGACACCACCACGCCCTGGAACAGCACGCTGGCGGTGCTCACCGGGGTCCAGCGGACCTCGCCGAACTGGCCGCTGCAAAGAGCGATCAGCAATAACCCGGCGCATGCCACGAACAACTGGTAGAACAGCGTCAGGCTTGGCGGTGCCTCGGACAGCCGGGTGCCGCGCACTGCCACCGTGGTCGCGCCCCAGGACATCCCGGCGAGCAGGCCGAAAGCGTCGCCGAGCAGCATCCACCCATCCATTTCCGCCCACGACAGGCCTCCGCCGAAGGCCACCGCTATGCCGCCGAAGCACACCGCCACGCCCAGCCACTGCAAGGGCCGCAGGCGTTCGCTGGGAAGCAGGAAGTGCAGCCCGAGGGCAGAGAAGATCGGCGCGGTATAGAGGAACACCGACATGTGCGAAGCCGTGGTGTATTGCAGGCCGAGGGCGATGAACAGGAACTCCAGGGCGAACAGCGTGCCGGTCAGCAGGCCGGCGCCCAGGGTGCCCTGGCGCAAGCCCTCCCAGCCGCCGCGCCAGCACATCAGCAGGCCGACCAGGGCGGCGGCGATGCCGGAACGGATGGCCGCCTGCATCACCGGCGCGATGTCCGTCGCCGCCCACTTGATGGTCACCTGCTGGATGCCCCAGATCACGCAGAGCAACAGCATCGTCTGGAAGGCGAAGGCATCGGCGGACTTACGCATGGCGGACTCACAGGCAGGCATGGAAGGAAGCGGCCGCCAGCGGCGACCGTCGGGCAGCGCCATTATGGACAAGCCGGCGCGCCCGGTCGAAGCCTGGAAGCGACCTCCAGCGGGTCGTGCACGGCAGTTCCGGCCCGCTCGCCTGGCCTGCGGGGCGTGACGCATAGCGCCTGTGGCGCTATGCGTCCTGCGAACCCGCCATCTGGCCGCTCACTTGCCGGTCTTGATCTTGCTCCAGGTCCGCGTGCGCAGCCGCTCCAGCTTCGGCGGCAGCATCTCCACCGAATACAGCCTGGCCTGCACTTCTTCCGGCGGGTAGACGTTCGGATTGTCGCGCAACTCCGCCGAGATCAAACCGTCCGCCGCCTTGTTCGGGTTGGCGTAGGCCACGTAGTCGGAGATCGGCGCCACCACCTCCGGGCGCAGCAGGTAGTTGAGGAAGGCGTGCGCCTGCTCGACGTTCTTCGCGTCGCGCGGAATCGCCAGCACGTCGAACCAGGCCGCGGCGCCCTCCTTCGGAATGCGGTACTCGATGCGTATGCCGTTCTTCGCTTCCCTGGCCCGGTTGGCCGCCTGCATCGCTCCGCCGGACCAGGCGATGGCCACGCAGACGTTGCCGTTGGCCAGGTCGCTGACGAACTTCGAGGAACTGAAGTAGGTGATGTACGGGCGCAGCTTCGCCAGGTGCTCCTCGGCTCGGCGGTAGTCTTCCGGTTGGTGGCTGTTGGGCGACAGGCCGAGATAGTGCAGCACCTCGGGGATCACCTCGGTGGGCGAGTCGAGGAAGGCCACGCCGCACTGTTGCAGCTTCGCCAGGTTCTCCGGCTTGAACACCAGGTCCCAGGAGTCCAGCGGCGCATCGTCGCCGAGCACCGCGCGGACCTTGTCGAGGTTGTAGGCGATGCCGTTGGTGCCCCACATGTAGGGCATCACGTAGCGGTTGCCGGGGTCCTTGCCGGCAAGCACCTTGAGCAGGGCCGGGTTGAGGTTCTTCCAGTTCGGCAGCTTGCTCTTGTCCAGCGGCTGGAACACCTCGGCCTTCAGGTAGTTAGGCAGGAAGCTGTCGCTGGGCACCACCAGGTCGTAGCCGGAATGCCCGGACAGCAGCTTGGCCTCGAGCACCTCGTTGCTGTCGTAGACGTCGTACTTCGGCGCGATGCCGGTCTGCGCCTGGAAGTTCTTCAGGGTGTCCGGGGCGATGTAGTCGAACCAGTTGTAGATCCGTACTTCCGGCGCGGCCTGGACCAGCCCGGCGGAAACGGCCAGCGCGAGGCCGGCCAGCAGCTTGCGAGTCGATTGCATGCTTCGCTCCTCAGCGGGCCGCGCCTTCGTAGCCCTGCAGCACGTTGACCGCGTTGATGCCGATGGCTTCCACCGCATAGCCGCCTTCCATGATGAACAGGGTCGGCAGGCCCAGCCGGGCGATGCGCTCGCCCATCCGCAGGTAGTCCGGCGAATCCAGCTTGAACTGGGAGATCGGGTCTTCCTTGTAGGTGTCCACGCCAAGGGAAATCACCAGGGCATCCGGGGCGTAGCCGGCGATCCGCACGCAGGCGTCGTCGAGCGCCGCCGACCAGAGGTCCCAGCCGCTGCCATGGGCCAGCGGATAGTTGTGGTTGCAGCCCTCGCCGGCGCCTTCGCCGCGCTCGTCGGCGTAGCCGAGGAAGTACGGGTATTCGACCCGCGGATCGCCATGGATCGAGGCGAACAGCACGTCGTCGCGGCGGTAGAAGATATCCTGGGTGCCGTTGCCATGGTGATAGTCGACATCGAGGATCGCCACGCGCCGGGCGCCCTGGTCGAGGAACGCCTGGGTGGCGATGGCGGCATTGTTGAGGAAGCAGTAGCCGCCCATGAAGTCGCCACCGGCGTGATGGCCCGGCGGACGGCAGAGAGCGAAGGCGTTGCGGGCGCCCTGGCGCATATGCTCCTGGGCGGTCAGCGCGACCTGGGCGGAGCTGTAGATGGCCTGCCAGGTGCCGGCGGTGATCGGCGCCTCGGTGTCGAAGCTGTAGTAGCCCAGCTCGCCCATCAGCGCCGTGGGGATCGGCCCGTCGCGGCGCAGGCGGCGGCCGGGGAAGGTGGTGGACACCAGGTCGCCGCTGTGGCCTTCGGCGGTCCAGCGGGCCCAGGCGCCCTGGAGGAAGTCCAGGTAGGCGGCGTCGTGGATGCGCAGCAGCGGCTCGCGGCCGAAATCCTTCGGCGCGATCACCTCGCCAAGGTTCTGCGACTTCACCCGGGCCAGCACGGTGTCGGCCCGGCTGGGCATTTCGAAACAGGGTTGCAGCTTGCCGTCGACCAGTTCCGACTGGCCGAAGTGCAGACGATGATCGTCGCTGTAGACGCTCAGCATGGAGAGACCTCGCAGGTTTCTTGTTCTTGGTGGAGGGATTCTGCCCAGCGCGCGGTCGCGGCAAAACGGCGGCGGCGGCCAAAAAGGGATCGATATGGCCAGAATCCATGTCCCTTTAGCGCCGCCTGGCGATTATCGACGCGGGGAATTACTCGGCGCCCGCACCGGTCCATACTGCTTGAGCCAGTCAGGATCGAAAGGGGGATTCGATGAGGCGCGCCAGCCTGCATATGTTGCTCTGCCAGTTCGCCATGGCCCTGGGCCTGCTCCTGAGCCTGGGCAGCGAGGCCTGGGCCGCCAGGCCGGCTCCGCAGGCGGCCGTCGACCTGGAAGCGCCGCCCGCCCTGGCCGAGGACGCCAGCCTCGACCAGCTCAACGCGCAACTCGACCTGATCCGCCAGCGCGTCACCACTGACGCCAGCGACGACCTCCTCGCCGAGTTGCGCCAGAGCGCGCTGCAAGTCCAGCGCCAGGCCGACGCCCTGCTCGCGCTGCGGGTGGCCGACATCGAGCGGCTCGACGATCAGTTGAAAGTGATCGGCCCGCCGCAGCCCGACGAGGCGGAAAGCCTCGCCGCCCAGCGCCAGGCCCTGACCCGGCAGAAGAACGTCCTGCTCGACGACGAACGCCAGGCCACCCAGCTCGGCCAGTCGTCCCGCGACCTGGCAGCACAGATCGTCAACCTGCGCCGCAGCCTGTTCAACTCGCAGATCAGCAGCCGCGCGGCGACACCGTTCAGCCCGAGCTTCTGGTCGACCCTGATCCGTCCCACCGACGACGACCTGCGCCGGCTGGACAAGCTGAAGGCGGAGGCCCTGGTCGCCTTCGACAGCGCCATCGCGCCCGGACACCGCTGGGCCTTCGCCGGAACCCTGCTGGCCACCGTGCTGATCTGGAGCTTCGGCCGCCGCCTGCTGGAGCGCATGCTTACCTGGGCGATGATCCGCTGGCTGCCGGAAGGCCGCCTGCGGCGCAGCGCCCTGGCCCTGGCGGTCGGGCTGGCGACCATCCTGACCATCGTCGGCGCGGTGTCGCTGATGCGCTGGGGCCTGGAAAGCAACGCCAGCCTGAGCCCCGACATGGCCAGCCTGACCGATCAACTGGTGAGCCTGGCGACCTTCTGCGCCTTCATCGCCGGCCTCGGCCGCGCCCTGCTGATGCTGCCGCGACCATCCTGGCGGCTGCCGGCGATCCCGGATAGGATCGCCAGCGCCCTCGGCCCGTTCCCGGCGATCCTCGCAGTGGCGCTGATGCTGGTGGCCACCGAGGAACGGATCAACAGCGTCACCGGCACCAGCCTGGCCCTGACCGTCGCCCTCAACGGCCTGACCGCGCTGGTCACCGCGCTGATCTTCGCCGCCGCCCTGCTGCGCTACCACCATGTGCGGCGCAAGCACGACCTGGAGCGGCCAGGCGGGATCGCCGGGCTGATCCCCTTCGTCGCCTCGGTATGGATCGCGGCGATCCTCCTCGCCCTGTTCACCGGCTACCTGTCGCTGGCCTACTTCCTCACCGGCAAGCTGCTGTGGATCAGCGTGATCGCGGCCACCACCTACCTGCTGATCGCTTTCTTCGGCGACATCTGCGAAACCCTGCTCTCGCCCAAGCACCCCAGCGGCCTGGCGCTGGCCAATGCGCTCGGCCTGTCGCCGCGCCACCAGGCCCAGGCCAGCACGGTGCTGGCCGGGGTCGGCCGCACCCTGCTGCTGCTCACCGCGCTGCTGCTGGCCTTCCTTCCGGTCGGCTCGAGCCCCAGCGAACTGCTGCAGGGCTTCGCCCAACTGGGCGAAAGCAGCAAGACCCTGGGCAACCTGAACATCGTCCCGCAGGACATCCTGGTCGCCCTGCTGCTGTTCGTCGGCGGCCTGTTCGCCCTGCGCATCGTCAAGCGCTGGCTGAGCGAGCGGTTGCTGCCGGAAACCAACATGGACGCCGGCATGCGCGCCTCGCTGGTGACCCTGGTCGGCTACCTCGGCTTCGTGCTCCTGGCGATGCTGGTGATGTCCACCCTGCGCATCAACCTGACCAGCCTGACCTGGGTGGTCAGCGCCCTCTCGGTAGGCATCGGCTTCGGCCTGCAGGCCATCGTGCAGAACTTCATTTCCGGCCTGATCCTGCTGACCGAGCGGCCGGTGAAGGTCGGCGACTGGGTCAGCCTGGGCGGGGTCGAGGGCGATATCCGGCGGATCAACGTGCGCGCCACCGAGATCCAGATGGGCGACCGCTCCACGGTGATCGTGCCGAACTCGCAGTTCATCTCCCAGACCGTGCGCAACGTGACCATGGGCAATGCCCTCGGGGTGGTCGGGGTGAACCTGACCCTGCCGCTGGACACCGACGCGATGAAGGTCCGCGAACTGCTCTTGCAGGCCTTCGCCGAACACCCGGCGATCCTCGACGCGCCGGCGCCCTCGGTGACGTTCAAGGATCTCGCCAGCAACGGCCTGGTGCTCAACGCCAGCGGCTTCGTCAACAGCCCGCGTTCGGTGGCCGGCGCGCGCAGCGACCTGCTCTTCACCATCCTCGACCGCTTGCGCAGCGAAGGCATCGCGCTGTCCTCGCCGCAGAGCCTGCTGATGATCCAGGATGGCGGCCCGGCCAGCGCCGCGCCTGCGCCCGCGACGCCCGATTGAAGCGAAGGGGCGGACTGTCCGTCACGCAACGGGTAGAATCCGCCCCTTTTTCAACGCCGAACCGCCATGAATCGCGAAGCCCTCGATACCCTCCTCCAGCACCTGCTCGCCGCGCTGTCCCCGGCGCCGGCGGAGACCCGCCGTCTGTTCCATGGTCGCGGCCGCTGCTGGCCGGGCCTGGAACAATTGACCGCGGACTGGCTGCAGGGCGTCCTGCTGGTGACTCTGTTCAAGGAGCCGCAGCCGGAGGAACTGGAGGCCTTGCGTCGGACCCTGGGGCAACTGACCACGGCGCCGGCCTGGGCTGCGAGCCAGGGCCGGCACCTTGTCCTGCAGCACCGCTACCGCCCAGACAGCGCCTGCGAATGGCTGTCGGGCGAGCCGCTGGAAACCTGGGACATCGTGGAAAACGGACTGCGCTTCCGCCTCGACCTGGGACGCAACCAGAACACCGGGCTATTCCTCGACATGCGCCTGGGCCGCCGCTGGGTGCAGGAGCAGGCCGCCGGCCGCCGCGTGCTCAACCTGTTCGCCTACACCTGCGGCTTCTCGGTGGCGGCCATTGCCGGCGGCGCCAGCCAGGTGGTCAACCTGGACATGGCCCGCGGCCCGCTCAACCGCGGCCGCGACAATCACCGCCTGAACGGCCACGACCTCGGCCGGGTGAGCTTCCTCGGCCACGAACTGTTCAAGTCCTGGGGCAAGCTGCGCAAGCTCGGCACGTACGACCTGGTGATCGTCGATCCGCCGAGCTTCCAGAAGGGCAGCTTCGTCCTGACCCAGGACTACCGCAGGATCCTCCGCCGCCTGCCGGAACTGCTGGTGCCCGGCGGCACCCTGCTGGCCTGTATCAACGACCCGGCCATCGGCCCCGACTTCCTCCTCGAGGAAACCGCCCGCGAGGCGCCGTCGCTGCACTTCGTCGAACGCCTGGAGAATCCGCCGGAGTTCCCCGATGTCGACCCCGCGGCGGGCCTCAAGGCGCTGCTGTTCCGCAACGCAGGCTGATCGACGCGCGGGCGGCGTGTCACTAGGCTGTCGGCATGGACATGCCCGATGGCTTCATTCCCCTGCCGCCACGCGTCGAACCGCAGGCGGCCTTTCGCCCCCTGCTCGACGACCTGCGCCGGACCCTGGCCCGGCCTCCGTTCGAGCGGGCCGTGCACAGCGTCTACCTGTACGGCAGCGTCGCCCGCGGCGAGGCCATCACGGGGCGCTCCGACCTCGACCTGACCCTGGTCCTGCGCGACCCGCCCAGCCCCGAACTGGCCGCGCAACTGGAAACCGCGCGCCTGGCATTGCAGGCGCGCCACCCGGAAGTCAGCAAGATCGATTTCGATATCGGCCACCTGGACCAGGC
>NZ_SCND01000409.1:0-5008 GCF_005503585.1 Pseudomonas sp. 2VD | reverse complement strand
GTCTTGTGTAGCGTGGCCCGGGCAAGGCGAGACTAGCCAAAGCGCCGGCCCGGCAGAACCGGGCGCGGCGCACAACACTTGTGCCGGAACGGAAGGAGTCGATGGACAAATTGAATGCCTTGGCGATGTTCGTCGCCACTGCCGAAACCGGTAGCTTCAGCCGTGGCGCCGAGCGCCTGGGCAAGACGCCCTCGGCGCTGACCAAGGCCGTCGCCCACCTGGAAGCGGAACTCGGTGCCCGCCTGTTCGAGCGCACCACCCGCAGCCTGGCGCTGACCGAGGCCGGGCAGATCTACCTGGAGGCGGCTCGTCAGTCCCTGGAAACGCTGCGCACGGCGGGGCAGGAGATCGAACTGCTGGAGTCGGAGTTGCGCGGCGAACTGCGTCTCGCCGCGCCGCCGTCGTTCGCCGCGGCGTTCCTCCAGCAGGCCTGCGCCAGCTTCCTCGAGGCGCATCCGAGGATCAGCCTGCGGGTGGACCTCGACGAAACCTTCCTCGATCTCAGTGAAGGCGGCTACGACCTCGGCCTGCGCGACGGCCCCATCGACCTGCCGGGGCTGGTGGCGCGGCCGCTGGCGCCGAACCAGATCGTGCTTTGCGCCAGTCCCGCCTACCTGGCGCGGCAACCCGCGCCGCAAGGCCCGGAGGACTTCGAGCGGCACGCCTGGCTGGTCTTCCAGCACCCTTCGCTGAACCAGAACTTCTGGTGGATGGAACGCGACGGCGCCCGCCAGCGTATCGACCAGCCGCGCCCGCGACTGGCCAGCGACAACTACGACTTCCTGCTCGCCCACCTGCTGGCCGGGCTGGGCCTGCAGTTCTGTCCGCAGTGGAGTGTCGCGCCGCTGCTCGGCGAAGGGCGGCTGGTGCGCCTGCTCGGCGACTACCACTTCGACCCGGGGCCGTTCGGGCCCTCCATCCATGTCCTCTATCCGGGGCACCGGCGCAACACGCGGAAGGTCCGCGCGTTCCTCGAGCACCTGCGCGCCAGCTTGCAGCGACAGGGGCTGTGCCATCGGCTGTAACGCTTCGGTTACGAGTGGAACGAATTCGTTCCGATTGCAGGAAAAACCTTTGCTATCAGGCGTTTGCGCTCTGGTTCGGGAAATGTCCGGCGGGTCTGTAACGAAAGCGTTCCATGGCGGCCCTGTCGCCACGGGGCGTGGCCGCTTGGCACCCTGCTTGCTACGGGCTGCCGCAGAACAAAGTCCCGTCCCGACCGGGCGACCCGCTGACAATGAGGATCCAGCATGAGCAAGTTGCGCTTTACCACCGACCACGAATGGCTGCGCCAGGACGACGACGGGCTGCTGACCGTCGGCATCACCGCCTACGCCCAGGACGCCCTCGGTGACGTGGTATTCGTGCAGTTGCCGGAGCTCGGCGAACACGCCGCCGGCAGTGAAGTGGCGGTGCTGGAGTCGGTCAAGGCCGCCAGCAACATCCTGATGCCGCTGGACGGCGAGGTGGTGGCGATCAACGACGCGCTGCCGGACGCCCCGGAGCTGGTCAACCAGGATCCGCTCGGCGAGGCCTGGTTCTTCCGCTTCCGTCCGGCCGACGCCGGCGCCTGGGAAAAGCTGCTCGACCAGGCCGCCTACGACCGCCTGCTGAACGCCAACGCCGACGCCTGAGGATCCCGTCATGACCGATAACCTGAACCTCGGCGCCATCGACCTGGGCACCGACGACGAATTCATCGCCCGCCATATCGGCCCGCGTGCCGCCGACACCCAGGCCATGCTCCAGCGCCTGGGCTACGACTCGCTGGACACGCTGATCGGCAACGTGATCCCGGACAGCATCAAGGGCAGCAGCGTGCTCGACCTGCCGGCCGGCATGGGCGAGGCCGAGGCGCTGGCCAGCCTGAAGGCGATCGCCGCGCGCAATCGCGCGTTGCGTTCCTTCATCGGCCAGGGCTACTACAACTGCCACACCCCGGCACCGATCCTGCGCAACCTCCTGGAGAACCCGGCCTGGTACACCGCCTACACGCCGTACCAGCCGGAAATCTCCCAGGGCCGCCTGGAGGCGCTGCTGAACTTCCAGACCCTGGTCAGCGACCTCTCCGGCCTGCCGATCGCCAACGCCTCGATGCTCGACGAGGCGACCGCCGCCGCCGAGGCCATGACCTTCTGCAAGCGTCTGTCGAAGAACCGCACCAGCCAGGCATTCTTCGCCTCCCGCCATTGCCACCCGCAGACCCTCGACGTGCTGCGCACCCGTGCCGAGCCGCTGGGCATCGAGGTGGTGGTCGGCGACGAGAGCGCCATCGAAGACTTCTCCGCCTATTTCGGCGCGTTGCTGCAATACCCCACCTGCGACGGTGAGATCGTCGACTATCGCGAACTGGTCAGCCGCTTCCATGCGGTCGATGCGCTGGTCGCGGTGGCCGCCGACCTGCTGGCGCTGACCCTGCTGACCCCGCCGGGCGAGTTCGGCGCCGACGTGGCCATCGGCAGCGCCCAGCGCTTCGGCGTGCCGCTCGGCTTCGGCGGCCCGCACGCGGCCTATTTCGCCACCCGCGACGCCTTCAAGCGGGACATGCCGGGACGCCTGGTCGGCGTCTCCATCGACCGCCACGGCAAGCCGGCCTACCGCCTGGCCATGCAGACCCGCGAGCAGCACATCCGCCGCGAGAAGGCCACCAGCAACATCTGCACCGCCCAGGTGCTGCTGGCCAACATCGCCAGCATGTTCGCCGTCTACCACGGCCCGCAGGGCCTGCTGCGCATCGCCCGGCGCACCCACCGGCTGACCGCGATCCTCGCCGCCGGCCTGGAGCGCCTGGGCGTGGCCGTCGAGCAGAAGCATTTCTTCGACACCCTGAGCCTGGCCACCGGCGCGCGTACCGCGGCGATCCATGCCAAGGCCCGCGCCGCCGGGATCAACCTGCGCGAGATCGATGCCGGCCGTCTCGGCCTGTCGCTCGACGAGACCGTCCGCCAGGCCGATGTGGAGACCCTCTGGGGCCTGCTGGCCGAAGAGGGCCAGGCGCTCCCGGACTTCGCCGCCCTTGCCGCCAGCAGCGGGGACCGCCTGCCGGTCGAGCTGCTGCGCCAGTCGGCGATCCTCAGCCACCCGATCTTCAACCGCCATCACTCGGAAACCGAGCTGATGCGCTACCTGCGCAAGCTGGCGGACAAGGACCTGGCGCTGGACCGCACGATGATCCCGCTGGGCTCCTGCACCATGAAGCTGAACGCCGCCAGCGAGATGATCCCGGTGACCTGGGCCGAATTCGGCAACCTGCACCCGTTCGCCCCGGCCGAGCAGAGCGAAGGCTACCGCCAGCTCACCGACGAACTGGAGGCGATGCTCTGTTCCGCCACCGGCTACGACGCCGTGTCGTTGCAGCCCAACGCCGGCTCCCAGGGCGAGTACGCCGGCCTGCTGGCGATCCGTGCCTACCACCAGAGCCGCGGCGACAGCCAGCGCGACATCTGTCTGATCCCGTCCTCCGCCCACGGTACCAACCCGGCTACCGCCAGCATGGTCGGCATGCGCGTGGTGGTGGTGGCCTGCGACGCGCGCGGCAACGTCGACGTCGAGGACCTGCGCAACAAGGCCAGCGAGCACAAGGAACGCCTGGCCGCGCTGATGATCACCTATCCGTCCACCCATGGCGTGTTCGAGGAAGCGATCCGCGAGATCTGCGCCATCGTCCACGACTGCGGCGGCCAGGTGTACATCGACGGCGCCAACATGAACGCCATGGTCGGCCTGTGCGCCCCGGGCAAGTTCGGTGGCGACGTTTCCCACCTGAACCTGCACAAGACCTTCTGCATCCCCCACGGCGGCGGCGGCCCGGGCGTCGGCCCGATCGGCGTGCGCGCGCACCTGGCGCCGTTCCTCCCCGGCCACGCTCGCGGCGAGCGCAAGGAAGGCGCGGTGAGCGCGGCGCCGTACGGCAGCGCGAGCATCCTGCCGATCACCTGGATGTACATCCGCATGATGGGCGGCGAAGGCCTCAAGCGCGCCTCGGAAATGGCCATCCTCAATGCCAACTACATCGCCCACCGGCTGGAGGAGCACTACCCGGTGCTCTACGCCGGCGGCAACGGCCTGGTCGCCCACGAATGCATCCTCGACCTGCGTCCGCTCAAGGACAGCAGCGGGATCAGCGTCGACGACGTGGCCAAGCGCCTGATGGACTTCGGCTTCCATGCGCCGACCATGTCCTTCCCGGTGGCCGGCACGCTGATGATCGAGCCCACCGAGAGCGAGTCGAAGGCCGAGCTGGACCGCTTCTGCGACGCGATGATCCGCATCCGCGAGGAAATCCGCGCGGTGGAACGCGGCGAGCTGGACAAGGAAGACAACCCGCTGAAGAACGCGCCGCACACCGCCGCCGAACTGCTCGGCGAATGGAACCATGCCTACAGCCGCGAGCAGGCCGCCTATCCGCTGGCCAGCCTGGTGGAGGCCAAGTACTGGCCGCCGGTGGGCCGCGTCGACAACGTCTACGGCGACCGCAACCTGACCTGCTCCTGCCCGCCGATCGAGGCGTACAGCGAGGAGTGACGGACGAGGAGGGCGCCGCCAGCGGCGGCGTCCTCGCGTTTCCGGCGATACCCCTTTCCCGGCGCCGCGCTTGCGTAGCGGCGCCGCGGCCACGCTCGCGCCAGCGAGCGTCCTGACACCGACACGACAAGAGGCCAGCGCCATGTTCAGCAAGCACGACCAGCTCCAGGGCTACGACGACGAACTGCTCGCCGCGATGGACGCCGAAGACCGGCGGCAGGAAGACCACATCGAACTGATCGCCTCGGAGAACTACGCCAGCAAGCGGGTCATGCAGGCGCAGGGCAGCGGCCTGACCAACAAGTATGCCGAGGGCTATCCGGGCAAGCGCTACTACGGCGGCTGCGAACACGTCGACAAGGTCGAGCGGCTGGCCATCGACCGCGCCAGGCAGCTGTTCGGCGCCGACTACGCCAACGTCCAGCCGCATTCCGGTTCCTCGGCCAACGCCGCGGTGTACCTGGCGCTGCTCAACGCCGGCGAC
>NZ_SCND01000408.1:0-4978 GCF_005503585.1 Pseudomonas sp. 2VD | reverse complement strand
ATGTTGAGGCCGCGGCGATGCGGCGAGGAGGCCTCGACCATCAGTGATTGCGAGAGCGGCAGGATCGGCCCCTCGGCCAGGCCCATGATGCCGCGGAACAGCAGCAGGCTGAGGAAGCCGCCGACCAGCCCGGACAGCGCCGAGCACAGCGAGAACAGGATCACCGCCACGATCAGCAGCGGCTTGCGCTGCCCGCGGCGGTCGGACCAGGCGCCGACCAGCGCGCCGGATACCGCCCAGGCCAGGGCCAGCACCGAGGAGAGCATGCCCAGGTGGCTGTTGCTCAGTTGCAGCTCCTGTTCCATGAAGGGAAACAGGAAGGACAGCGCCAGGCGGTCGAAGAAGACGAAGCCGAAGGTCAGGAACAGCACGCAGAGCAGGACGTTTTCGTAACTGGCGGAATTGTTGTTATGCGCCATGTCGGTCTCCAGGCCGGGCGGGCCGGCCGGCGGGGAGGCGCGCATCCGCCGGGGCGGCGCGCGCCCGGGGTCAGCGGAACAGGGAGTCGATGTAGGCGGCGCCGACGCCGATCTTGTCGTAGTGCGCGCGGCACATCGCGATGTAGTCGTGGACGTCGAAGATGCCGTCCGCGTTGCCCTTCTCGTCGAGCCAGACCAGCGGCCCCTTGACGATGAAGAACGCACGCATCGGCTGCTCGTGCTCGTAGGCCACCAGGGTGTGGCCCTCGCCGGGCGTCTCGTAGACGAAGTCGCCGGCGGTGGCGGTCCAATCGTGCTCCAGGTAGCCCCACTTGCCGCTGATGGTGTAGGCGAACACCTCGTGCGGGTGGTAGTGGCGGTTGACCAGGCCGGCGCTCGTCGCCATCAGGATGTCGCACCAGCGGTTTTCGCTTGGCGAGATCCACAGCGGACGCGACTTCACGGTCTCGGTGAAGGGCACGTAGAGGCGCTCGTCTTCGGTCGGCGCGTTGCGCAGGTAGACCTCGGGCTTGGCGTCCGGCTTGAAGCAGTCGGGAATCGGTTGCAGGTCTTTCCAGAATTCACGGGTGGCGAGTTCGGGCATGGGGCGGCCTCTGTCGTTGTTATCGTCGGGCCGACTCTAGCCATGGGCGGGCCTCCGGGTTTGACCCTGGCGGCCAGGAAACTTGCGCTTTTCGGACATGGCCTGGCGTGACCCGCGGCGCGCCGCCAAGCTGGCCTGCCCAGCGTCGGAGCCGGCTGGGGGGCGATTGACGGAGGAAAGGATTCAGATGTTAATGACGGGGTGCCAGGCGCCTCGCCGACCGACCGCGACAGGTCGGCGGAGCGGCCCGGCGCCTGGCCCCGGAGGCCTTGCCTGAGGTCCGGGAGGTCCACGCAGCGTTCGACGAGAAGAATAAAAATGCCCGCAAATGCCTTGCTCGAAACCCGGCGGGCCAGCACCCAGGACATTCCCCTGGAGCAGCGGCTGGCGTTCTGGGAGGACTACAACGCTTCCATCCTGGTTGGCCTGAAATGTTCGTCGTATTCCCAGGCCGGCTTCGCCGCGACCCAGGACAACCTCTGCCTCGAACGCCTGCGGCTGGCCCGCATCGGCGGCAACGAGCACGTGGTGGAGCGCGACCGCTCGATGATCCGCGCAGTGCCCAAGGAGTCGATCTTCGTCTCCCTGGTGCAGGGCAGCCAGTCGTTCTTCTACCAGGACAACGGCTGCAACCTCCTGCAACCGGGCGAGCTGGTTATCTACCGGACCGACAAGCCCTACCTGTTCGGTTTTTCCGGACCGATGCGGCAGTTCATCTTCGACATTCCCCAGGACGATTTCGCCGAGCGCTGCCTGCGCGACTTCAAGGGACCGCTGAAGATCGGCGCGGAAAGCCCGGTGCAGCGCCTGCTGGTGCGGACCCTCGGCGAGCGTACCCGGGATTTCCTCGACAGCCCCCATGGCGAGGATGCCGAGCGCTACCAGGAGGAAGCCTACGACCTGCTGGCGAGCATCATCAGCGACCATGCCGGCGAGCACCGCGCCAGCGCCCTGGGCGCGTCCTACCTGCTGGCGGCCAAGCAGTACATCCAGCAGCACCTCGACGAGCCCGCCCTGAGCTGCGAGCGGGTGGCCGCCGCCACTGGCGTCTCCAGCCGGCACCTGGCGCGGCTGTTCGCCCAGGAAGGCAGCTCGCCCGGGCGCTACCTGCAGGAGCGGCGCCTGGAGCGGGCCCGCCAGTTGCTCGCTTCGCCCCAGGGCCGGCGCCTGGATGTAGCCGAGGTCGCCTATCGCCACGGCTTCTCCAGCCAGGCGCATTTCGCCCGGGCCTTCAAGGCGCGCTACGGGATGACGCCGAGCGAGGCGCGTGGCCGCTAGACCCGACTACCGTACCTTTCCTCCTCCTACTGCCAAGGACCCGTTCCGTGACCGACAAGAAAGAGCAGATCGCCCGTTTCATCCAGCGCGAATTTCCCCAGACCCGGGTCGTGGTCGAAGCCGTCGGCGAGCGTAGCGCCACGGTCTGGCAGGCGGTCGACGCCAGCGATCTGCGCCCCGGCGGCACGGTCTCCGGGCCGACCCTGATGGCCATCGCCGATGTCGCGCTGTACGTGGCGGTACTGGGCGAGATCGGCATCGTCCCGCTGGCGGTGACCACCAGCCTGACCATCAACTTCCTGCGGCGTCCGGCGGCGGACCGCCGGGTGGTCGCCGAGTGCCGCCTGATGAAGGTCGGCAAGACCCTGGCGATGGGCGAGGTCTCGCTGTTCTCCGAAGGCGACGCGGAACCGGTCGCCCATGTGGTCGGCACCTACTCGATCCCGCCGGCGCACCGCCGCTGAGGGCCTGGCCGGGTTCTCGGCGGCGGCTGCGAAACGCTGGCGGAGGATTCCTGGAGGCGCCGTTCAGGCCGCCCGCCGGGGGCATTGCAGGCGATGGAAGCTGCGGCTGAAGTAGACCAGGCCGTCGCCCTGTTCGAGGACCTGGATGTCCTCCAGCTCCAGCAACAGCACCGAATGGGTGCCGATCTCTTGGACCTCGGCGATGCGTCCCTGCAGGTTGGCCAGGGCGCCGTGCAGCACCGGCAACCCGGCGAGGCCCTCGCGCCAGTCATGGAGGGCGAAGCGGCGTTCCATCGGGACCTCGGTCATGCCGGCGAAGTGGCGGGCCACCTCTTCGTGTTCGCCGCTGAGGACGTTCACGCAGAGTCGACCGTTGGCCTTGAACACCGTGTTCATCTCGCTGTTGCGGTTGATGCAGAGCATCAGCGTCGGCGGGCTGTCGGTGACCGAGCAGACCGCGGTGGCGGTGATCCCGCAGCGTCCGGCCGGGCCGTTGCTGGTGATCACGTTGACCGCCGCCGAAAGATGCGCCATGGCGTTGCGGAAGGCTTGTTGCCTGGGTTCGAGCTGGGACATGGGAATAACCTCCGGACGCGACGCGGGCGTCATTGGCGGATGCGGTCGAGCACGTTGATGTCGTCCGGGTTGTGCAGGTGCGGCACGGTCCAGCCGTTCTCGTCGTAGTCGCCCATGCACTGCTCGACCATGCCGAGCATGCCCTTCATCGCCCCGCTGCCGACCGCCTGGCGCAGGGCCTGCATGCGGATCTCGTCCTGGCTGCCGGCGTAGTTGATCTCGTACAGCTCGTGGCGGCCGCCGAACTCGCTGCCGATGGCGTCCCAGAGCAGCTTGAGGATCTTGATCCGCTCCCGGTGGCCCATGCCGCCGGAGCCGCGGCAATAGGTGGAGAGGTACTTGTCGAGTTGCGGATTGTGCAGGTCGCGAACGCCGGAGGGCAGGTAGATCAGGCCGCTGGCGACCACCTGCTCGATGGTCTTCTTGATCTCCGGGTAGGCCTGCGGCGCCAGCACGCGGTAGGCCTGCAGGGCCTCGGCGCTGGGTAGGAAGGCGCCGCTGTGCCATTCGCTGACGTTGCCGTACATGGCGTCGGTCAGCGACCAGAACAGGTTGCGCCAGGCCACCACTTCGCCGACCTGCGCCTGCACGCCGCGGAACTCCAGGGAGCCGGTGCATTGCAGGGCCTTGTAGAGGGCGCCGGTGATGAAGTCGAGCTTGACCGCCAGGCGGGTGCAGCCCTGCATCGGGAACAGCCGGCCGAAGCCGCCCTGGGGGAACCACTGCTTGCAGCGTTCGAAGTCGCGGTAGATCAGTACGTTCTCCCAGGGGATGAACACCTTGTCCATCACCAGGATCGCGTCGTTCTCGTCGAAACGGCTGGATAGCGGGTAGTCGAACGGCGATCCGGCGATGCCTGCCACCAGTTCGTAGGAGGGGCGGCAGATCAGCTTCATGCCGGGGGTGTTCATCGGCGCGATGAACATCAGGGCGAAGTCGGTGTTGTCGCCGAGCAGTTGCGCCGAACCCTGGCCGACGAAGTTGTAGTGGGTCAGCGCGGAATTCGTGGCGACCACCTTGGCGCCGCTGACGACGATGCCGCCGTCGACTTCCTCGTCCACCGAGATGAACACGTCCTTGACCTGGTCCACCGGCTTGTCGCGGTCGATCGGCGGGTTGACGATGGCATGGTTGAGGTACAGGCAGGCTTCCTGGATGCGCTTGTACCAGGTTTTCGCGTTGTCCTCGAAACGTCCGTAGAAGCCCGGGTTGGCGCCGAGGGCGCTGCCGAAGGCGGCCTTGTAGTCCGGGGTGCGGCCCATCCAGCCGTAGGTCAGCCGCGACCACTCGGCGATGGCGTCGCGCTGCTGGCGCAGTTCGTCGGCGCTGCGCGCGTAGCGGAAGAACTTGTGGGTATAGCCGCCGTTGCCGGTATCGGTCTCCCAGCAGAGCTTTTCCTTGCTCTGCGGATCGTGCAGGGCGTCGTAGAGCCGGGCCATGGAGGCGGCCGCGTTGCGGAAGGCGGGGTGGCTGGTGACGTCCTTGACGCGGTCGCCGTAGATGTAGATCTCACGGTCGTCGCGCAGGCTGGCGAGGTACTCCTCGCCGGTGAACGGACGGGTGGCAGAGGCACGGAAATCTTCGGGTTTCATCATCGTCTCCAGTCATTGTTGTTATCCTGTCTCTTATCAACATCT
>NZ_SCND01000407.1:0-5044 GCF_005503585.1 Pseudomonas sp. 2VD | reverse complement strand
ACCCAGGACTACGTACCCAAGCTGCTCGCCCTCTCGCAGATCGTCATGGCGCCGGATTCCTACGGCATCAGCCTGAACCCGATCAACAACGAGCCCTACTTCCAGGCCGTCCGGGTCAAGCGCGGGATCGACCTGTCCAGCGTCGCCGCGCTGGCGAACCTGGACGAGGATGAGCTGTACCAGCTGAACCCGGCCTACAAGCGCCGCGTGACCATGGACGGCCCCCAGCAACTGTTGGTGCCGATGGAGAAAGCGGCGTTCCTGACCGCCTCGCTGGACACCCTCAAGCCGAAGGAAGTCACCGCCTGGCAGCAATACCGGGTGCGTAGCGGCGACAGCCTGCACAGCATCGCCAACCGCTATCGGATCACCGTAGCGGAGCTCAAGAGCGCCAACCGCCTGTCCAGCAACCACCTGCGCAAGGGCCAGCAACTGAGCATCCCCGGGCAGATCGCCGGCGGCGCCGTCAAGCCGGTCTACCAGCAACTCGCCCGACAGGCTTCCACCCCGGCCAGGACCCGCTCCTACAAGGTCAAGAACGGCGACAGCCTGTGGCAGATCGCCCGCAACAACGGCGTCGACGTCAACGACCTGAAGCGCTGGAACGGCCTGGACAAGCACGCCCTGAAGGTCGGCCAGACCCTCAAGCTGCAAGGCGGCACCCAGGCCCTGGCGGCCCGCAAGGGAAACGCCGCCGGCAAGCGCGACAGCGCCACCTACTACAAGGTCAAGCAAGGCGACTCGATGTACCTGATCGCCAAGCGCTTCAATGTCGAGATGAAGCACCTGCAGCGCTGGAACCCGCGCAGCAAGCAGGCGCTCAAGCCCGGCCAGACCCTGACCCTGTACCTGGACACCGCGAGCCGCTGACAGCCCATTGCAGGCCGTCCCGAAACGCCACGCCCGCTCCTGCCGGCGTGGCGTTTTCGCAAGCGCGGCCAGAACCCCGGACCCTAGGCCGGACAGGCCCGCGCTCCCTCTTTTTTCCTGTGCGGGCAAGGTGTTACTGTTGCCTGACGATTCGTTGTCAAAAATAGCCAAGGACCCGGACACACGCCTGATGCGTCGCCTCTCCTTCCTGATCCTCGGCCTGGCCGTGAGCCTGCCCAGCTTCGCCGCGATTACCCAGAGCCATGGTTATGCCCAATTCGGCACGCTCAAGTATCCGGCCAATTTCCAGCACTTCGACTGGACCAATCCCGACGCCCCCAAAGGCGGCACCTTGCGCCTGATGGCCTCGGGCAGCTTCGACACGCTCAACCCCTACACCCTGAAAGGCACCAGCCCGATCGGCACCGGCGATTTCCTCCAGTACGGCGTCAATGAGCTGAACGAACCATTGATGGTGGGCACCGGCCTGTACGACCCGTCCGGCGACGAACCAGCCTCCAGCTATGGCCTGATCGCGAAGAGCGTGGAATACGCGGAAAACCGCAGCTGGGTGGTATTCAACCTGCGGCCGGAAGCACGCTTCCACGACGGCAGGCCGATCACCGCCAGCGACGTGGCCTTTTCCTATCGCACCCTGGTCAAGCAGGGGCACCCGATGTACCGCACCTACCTGCAGGAGGTGAAGCGGGTCGATATCCTCACCTCCCACCGGGTGCGTTTCGTCCTGCGGCGCTCCGGCAACCCGCTGCTGATCCTGCGCCTGGGCGAGCTTCCGGTGCTGCCGCAGCATTACTGGAAGGATCGCGACTTCCGCGCCACCACCTTCACCGCGCCGCTGGGCAGCGGTCCCTATCGCATCGTCGAGGTCGATCCCGGGCGCCGCCTGGTGTTCGAACGCGTGAAGGGCTGGTGGGGCGAAAAACTGCCGGTGAACCGCGGCAAATACAATTTCGACCGGGTCGTGGTGGACTTCTACCGGGACAACGGCGTCGCCTTCGAAGCCTTCAAGGCCGGCGAGTTCGACTTCTACATCGAGCACCAGGCGAAGAACTGGCTGAACAACTATCGCTTCCCCGCGGTTCTGCGCGGCGATGTGATCCGCACGGAAATCCCGCACCAGATCCCCAGCCAGACCCAGGCGTTGTTCATGAACACCCGTCGCGCCGTGTTCAAGGAGCGCGCGCTACGCCAGGCGCTGGGCGAGATGTTCGACTTCGAATGGACCAATCGCGCCCTCTTCAGCAATTCCTACCTGCGCTCGCGCAGCTACTACCCGAACAGCGAATTCGCCGCCAGCGGCGTCCCGGAGGGCCAGGAATGGCTGTACCTGTCGCCGTACCGCAAGCAATTGCCGGCGCAGTTGTTCAAACAGCCGTTCAGCCTGCCGACCACCGAGGGGCGCGGCATTCCCCGTGAAACCCTCAGGCATGCGCTAGGTCTACTGGCCGATGCCGGCTGGAAGCTGTCCGGCGACCGACTGCTGAATAAAAAGGGCGAACCGCTGCGCTTCGAAATCCTGCTGGTCAATCCGAGCCTGGAGCGTATTCTCCAGCCCTATCGCGAAAACCTCGCCAGCATCGGCATCGACGCGCGCCTGCGCACCGTCGACCGCGCCCAATACAAGCAGCGCCTGGACCAGTTCGACTACGACATGATCCTCATGACCCTGCCGCAGACCCTCAGTCCCGGCCTGGAACAGTGGCAGTACTTCCACTCCAGCCAGGTGAAGGTCAAGGGCAGCAAGAATTACGCGGGAATCGCCAACCCGGTGGTCGACGCCATGCTCAACCGCCTGCTCGGCGCCCACAGCCGCGACGAACAGGTCGCCGCCGCGCGCGCCCTGGACCGGACCTTGCTCTGGCAGTACTACAGCATTCCCAACTGGTACCTCAATTCGCACCGTCTGGCGTACCGCAACCGCTTCGCCTTCGTCGCCACCCCGCCCTACACCCTGGGCCTGCGCGCGTGGTGGCAGAAAAACCTGGAGACGTCCCGATGATCCGTCCCCGCTTCACCCCTCTGCTGGCAGCCCTGCTGCTCGGCTGCTGCGGCCCGCTCCTCGCCGCCCCGAAACATGCACTGACGCTCTACGATGAGCCTCCGAAGTATCCCGCCGATTTCAAGCATTTCGACTACGTGAATCCGGATGCGCCGAAAGGCGGCATCCTCCGCCAGGCCGACTTCGGCGGCTTCGACAGCCTTAACCCGTTCATCGGCAAGGGCGTCTCGGCCCCTTCGCTGGGCCTGATCTACGACACCCTGGCCTTCCAGTCGCAGGACGAGCCGTTCACCGAATACGGCCTGCTCGCGGAGAAGATCGAGAAGGCACCGGACAACAGCTACGTGCGCTTCTACCTGCGCCCCCAGGCCCGTTTCAGCGATGGCACGCCGGTCACCGCCGAAGACGTGGTGTTCACCTTCGAGACGCTGGTGAGCAAGGGCGACCCGATGTACCGCAACTACTATGCGGACGTCGACAAGGTGGTCGCCGAGGACAAGCTTCGCGTGCGCTTCGACTTCAAGCACGCCGGCAACCGCGAACTGCCGCTGATCCTCGGCCAGATCGCGATCCTGCCGAAACACTGGTGGGCCGACCGCGACTTTTCCAAGACCGGCATGGAAATCCCGGTGGGCAGCGGTCCCTACCGCATCGCCAAGGTCGATCCGGGACGCTCCATCAGCTACGAGCGAGTCAAGGACTGGTGGGCCAAGGACCTTCCGGTCTCCCGCGGACTCTATAACTTCGACACCATCACCATCGACTCCTATCGCGACATGTCGGTCGCCCTGGAAGCCTTCAAGGCCGGCCAGTACGACGTCAACCTCGAATATTCGGCGAAGGACTGGGCCACCGGCTACGAGTCGCCGGCATTGCGCGACGGGCGCTTCATCAAGGCCAGCATCCACAACCACAACCCGGTGGGGATGCAGGGCTTCGCCTTCAATATCCGCCGCCCGGTGTTCCAGGACCGCCGGGTACGCCAGGCGATCAGCCTGCTGTTCGACTTCGAATGGTCGAACAAGCAGCTGTTCTTCAGCTCCTACAAGCGCACCAACAGCTATTTCGAGAACTCGGAGATGGCCGCCCACCAGTTGCCCAGCGAAGCCGAGCTGAAGATCCTCGAACCGCTGCGCGGCAAGATTCCCGACGAGGCCTTCGACCAGGTCTTCCAGAATCCGGTCAATGACGGCAGCGGGGTGATCCGCGAGCAGCGGCGCAAGGCCTACCAGTTGCTCACCGAGGCCGGTTACAGGATCGAGAACAACCGCATGGTAGGTCCCGACGGCCAACCACTGAGCTTCGAATTCATGCTGTTCCAGGCCAACATGGAACGGGTCATCCTGCCGTTCAAGCGCAACCTGGCCGAACTTGGCATCGACATGCAGATCCGTCGCGTCGACGTCTCGCAGTTCGTCAACCGCCTGCGCTCGCGGGATTTCGACATGACCTCGGCGACCTGGCCGCAATCCAACTCGCCAGGCAACGAACAGCGAGAGTTCTGGCATTCCAGCAGCGCCGACAAGGCCGGCAGCCGCAACTTCATCGGCCTCAAGGACCCGGCCATCGACAGCCTGGTGGAGAGCCTGATCCAGTCCGACTCGCGGCAAAGCCTGATCGACCATACCCGCGCCCTCGACCGCGTACTGTCGTGGGGCTACTACGTGGTTCCCAACTACTACGTCGATACCTGGCGGGTCGCCTACTGGAACCGTTTCGGCCGGCCGAAGGTGACGCCACTCTACGACTGGGGCCTGATGACCTGGTGGCAAACCAGCGACAAGGCGCTGCCGAGCAAGGCGCAAGCCGAAGCCGCGCAAGACGCCGAGCCGGAACGGGAGTAACGCCGCATGCTCTCCTATATCCTGCGGCGCCTGCTGCTGATCGTCCCTACCCTGTTCGGCATCCTGCTGATCAACTTCATCATCATCCAGGCCGCTCCCGGCGGTCCGGTGGAGCAGATGATCGCCAAGCTGGAAGGCTTCGACGCCGCTTCCGGCGGCGCCACCGGACGCATCTCCGGCGGCGGCGGCGAAGTCGCCGTGGCCGGCTCGCAATACCGCGGCGCGCAAGGCCTGGACCCGGAGCTAGTGAAAGAGATCGAGCGCATGTACGGCTTCGACAAGTCGGCCCCCGAGCGCTTCATGATCATGC
>NZ_SCND01000406.1:0-5098 GCF_005503585.1 Pseudomonas sp. 2VD | reverse complement strand
AGCCTGTCCACGCCCTTCATCCGCCGCCCGGTCGCCACCACGCTGCTGACCCTGGCGTTGCTGCTCGCCGGCACCCTGTCGTTCGGTCTGCTGCCGGTGGCGCCGCTGCCCAACGTCGATTTTCCGGCCATCGTGGTCAGCGCCAGCCTGCCGGGCGCCAGCCCGGAAACCATGGCCTCGTCGGTGGCCACGCCGCTGGAGCGCTCGCTGGGACGGATCGCCGGGATCAGCGAGATGACCTCCAGCAGTTCGCTGGGCTCGACCACCGTGGTGCTCGTGTTCGACCTGGAGAAGGACATCGACGGCGCCGCCCGCGAGGTGCAGGCGGCGATCAACGGCGCGATGAGCCTGCTGCCCAGCGGCATGCCGAACAATCCCAGCTACCGCAAGGCCAACCCCTCGGACATGCCGATCATGGTTCTCACCCTGACCTCGGAGACCCAGAGTCGCGGCGAGATGTACGACCTCGCCTCGACCGTGCTGGCGCCGAAGCTGTCGCAGGTGCAGGGGGTAGGGCAGGTGAGCATCGGCGGCAGCTCGCTACCGGCGGTGCGGGTCGACCTCAACCCGGATGCCATGAGCCAGTACGGGCTGTCCCTGGACAGCGTGCGCACGGCCATCGCCGCGGCCAACAGCAACGGCCCCAAGGGCGCCGTCGAGAAGGACGACAAGCACTGGCAGGTGGACGCCAACGACCAGTTGCGCAAGGCCCGCGAGTACGAGCCGCTGGTGATCCACTACAACGCCGACAACGGCGCCGCGGTGCGCCTCGGCGACGTGGCCAAGGTCAGCGACTCGGTGGAGGACGTGCGCAACGCCGGCTTCTCCGACGACCTGCCGGCGGTGCTGCTGATCGTCACCCGCCAGCCCGGCGCCAACATCATCGAGGCCACCGACGCCATCCACGCGCAACTGCCGGTGTTGCAGGAACTGCTCGGGCCGCAGGTCAAGCTGAACGTGATGGATGATCGCAGCCCGTCGATCCGCGCGTCGCTGGAAGAGGCCGAGCTGACCCTGCTGATCTCGGTGGCGCTGGTGATCCTGGTGGTCTTCCTGTTCCTGCGCAACGGCCGCGCCACGCTGATCCCCAGCCTGGCGGTGCCGGTCTCGCTGATCGGCACCTTCGCGGTCATGTACCTGTGCGACTTCAGCCTGAACAACCTGTCGCTGATGGCGCTGATCATCGCCACCGGCTTCGTGGTGGACGACGCCATTGTGGTGGTGGAAAACATCGCCCGACGCATCGAGGAGGGCGATCCGCCGATCCAGGCGGCGATCACCGGCGCCCGCCAGGTCGGTTTCACCGTGTTGTCGATGACGCTCTCGCTGGTCGCGGTGTTCATCCCGCTGCTGCTCATGGGCGGCCTCACCGGGCGGTTGTTCCGCGAGTTCGCGGTGACTCTCTCGGCGGCGATCCTGGTGTCCCTGGTGGTATCCCTGACCCTCACGCCGATGCTCTGCGCGCGTCTGCTGCGTCCGCTGAAACGGCCCGAGGGCGCCTCCCTGGCGCGGCGCAGCGATCGCTTCTTCGCCGCCTTCATGCTGCGCTACCGCGCCAGCCTGGGCTGGGCGCTGGAGCACTCGCGGCTGATGGTGGTGATCATGCTGGCCTGCATCGCCATGAACCTCTGGTTGTTCGTGGTGGTGCCCAAGGGCTTCCTCCCGCAGCAGGACTCCGGGCGCCTGCGCGGCTACGCGGTGGCCGACCAGAGCATCTCGTTCCAGTCCCTGAGCGCGAAGATGGGCGAGTACCGCAAGATCCTCTCTTCCGATCCGGCGGTGGAAAACGTGGTCGGCTTCATCGGCGGCGGCCGCTGGCAGTCGAGCAACACCGGTTCGTTCTTCGTCACCCTCAAGCCGATCGGCGAACGCGACCCGGTGGAGAAGGTCCTCACCCGGCTGCGCGAGCGGATCGCCAAGGTGCCCGGCGCGGCGCTCTATCTCAATGCCGGCCAGGACGTGCGCCTGGGCGGCCGCGACAGCAACGCGCAGTACGAATTCACCCTGCGCAGCGACGACCTGACCCTGCTCCGCGAATGGGCGCCGAAGGTCGAGGCGGCGATGCGCAAGCTGCCGCAGCTGGTGGACGTCAACAGCGACTCCCAGGACAAGGGCGTGCAGACCCGCCTGGTGATCGACCGCGACCGTGCGGCGACCCTGGGGATCAACGTGGAAATGGTCGACGCGGTGCTCAACGATTCCTTCGGCCAGCGCCAGGTGTCGACCATCTTCAACCCGCTGAACCAGTACCGGGTGGTGATGGAGGTCGACCAGCAGTACCAGCAGAGCCCGGAGATCCTCCGCCAGGTCCAGGTGATCGGCAACGACGGCCAGCGCGTGCCGCTGTCCGCGTTCAGCCACTACGAACCGAGCCGGGCACCGCTGGAGGTCAACCACCAGGGCCAGTTCGCCGCCACCACGCTGTCCTTCAACCTGGCACCGGGCGCGCAGATCGGCCCGACCCGCGAGGCCATCATGCAGGCCCTGGAGCCGCTGCACATCCCGGTGGACGTGCAGACCAGCTTCGAGGGCAACGCCGGCGCGGTGCAGGACACGCAGAACCAGATGCCCTGGCTGATCCTCCTGGCGCTGCTGGCGGTGTACATCGTCCTCGGCATCCTCTACGAGAGCTACGTGCACCCGCTGACCATCCTCTCGACCCTGCCTTCGGCCGGGGTCGGCGCGCTGCTCGCGCTGATCCTCTGCCGCAGCGAGCTGAGCCTGATCGCGCTGATCGGCATCATCCTGCTGATCGGCATCGTCAAGAAGAACGCGATCATGATGATCGACTTCGCCCTGGAGGCCGAGCGCAACCACGGCCTGAGCCCGCGCGAGGCGATCCTCGAGGCCTGCATGATGCGCTTCCGGCCGATCATGATGACCACCCTGGCCGCCTTGCTCGGCGCCTTGCCGCTGATCTTCGGCATCGGCGGCGACGCCGCGTTGCGCCGGCCACTGGGCATCACCATCGTCGGCGGGCTGATCGGCAGCCAGTTGCTGACCCTGTACACCACCCCGGTGGTCTACCTCTATCTCGACCGCCTGCGCCACTGGGTCAACCAGAAACGCGGCGTACGCACGGACGGTGCGCTGGAGACACCCCTATGAAACACACCCCCTCGTTGCTCGCCCTGGCCCTGGTCGCCGCCCTCGGCGGCTGCGCCATCGGCCCCGACTACCAGCGACCGGACCTGGCGGTGCCCGCCGAATTCAAGGAAGCCGAAGGCTGGCGCCGCGCCGAGCCGCGCGACGTGTTCCAGCGCGGCGCCTGGTGGGAGCTGTACGGCGACCAGACCCTGAACGACCTGCAGATGCACCTGGAACGTTCCAACCAGACCCTGGCCCAGTCGGTGGCGCAGTTCCGCCAGGCCGAGGCGCTGGTGCGCGGCGCGCGAGCCGCGTTCTTCCCGTCGATCACCGGCAACGTGGGCAAGACCCGTAGCGGCCAGGGCGGCGGCGATAGCACCGTGTTGCTGCCGGGAGGCTCGACGGTGAGCAGCGGCGGCTCTGGCGCGATCAGTACCAGCTACTCGACCAACCTCAGTGTCAGCTGGGAGGTCGACCTCTGGGGCAAGCTGCGCCGGCAACTGGAGGCCAACCAGGCGAGCCTGCATGCCAGCGCCGCCGACCTCGCCGCGGTGCGCCTCAGCCAGCAGTCGCAACTGGCGCAGAACTACCTGCAACTGCGGGTGATGGACGAACAGATCCGCCTGCTCAACGACACGGTGACGGCCTACGAGCGTTCGCTGAAGGTGGCCGAGAACAAATACCGCGCCGGCATCGTCACCAGGGCCGACGTGGCCCAGGCCCGCACCCAGCTGAAAAGCACCCAGGCCCAGGCCATCGACCTGAAGTACCAGCGTGCCCAGCTGGAGCACGCCATCGCCGTGCTGGTCGGCCTGCCGCCGGCGCAATTCAACCTGCCGCCGGTGGCGAGCGTGCCGAAGCTGCCGGACCTGCCGGCAGTGGTGCCGTCGCAATTGCTCGAACGACGGCCGGACATCGCCTCGGCGGAACGCAAGGTGATTTCCGCCAATGCCCAGATCGGCGTGGCCAAGGCCGCCTATTTTCCCGACCTCACCCTGAGCGCCGCCGGCGGCTACCGCAGCGGCAGCCTGAGCAACTGGATCAGCACGCCGAACCGCTTCTGGTCGATCGGCCCGCAGTTCGCCATGACCCTGTTCGACGGCGGCCTGATCGGCTCCCAGGTGGACCAGGCCGAGGCGACCTACGACCAGACCGTGGCGACCTACCGGCAGACCGTGCTCGACGGTTTCCGCGAGGTGGAGGACTACCTGGTGCAATTGAGCGTCCTCGACGAGGAGAGCGGGGTGCAGCGCGAAGCCCTGGAGTCGGCCCGCGAGGCACTGCGCCTGGCCGAGAACCAGTACAAGGCCGGCACCGTCGACTACACCGACGTGGTCACCAACCAGGCCACCGCGCTGAGCAACGAACGCACCGTGCTGACCCTGCTCGGCAGCCGCCTGACCGCCAGCGTCCAGTTGATCGCGGCAATGGGCGGCGGCTGGGACAGCGCCGACATCGAGCGGACCGACGAGCGGCTCGGCCGGGTCGAAGAGGGCCTGCCGCCTTCGCCCTGAGTTCTTCTCGCTGCCTGTTCCTGACGAATGCCTTTCCCCGCTATTGCGCTTGCATGACACACCGCCGTCCGCGTCTCGGCTAGAGTACGGCGGCGGATGTGGAGGTGAATACGTGTCGGGGAAGTTTCCGGAAATGCCCTCGCGCCGAGGCTACTGGCTCGGCTGGTTGTGCCGCCTGGCCATGCTTGGCGGCGTCGCCGCGATGTTCTGGGCGCTGCTGCAATGCTTCGTCCTGCTGCACGGCGATCCGCCGCTCCAGCGCGCCCCGCTGCGGACGCCCTGGACCCTGCTGGCGCTCGGCCTGGCGCTGTTCCTCGCCGGTTTCTGCGGCGAGTACCGGCTGTGGCGGCGCCGCGCCGGTTGCTGAAACCGGCGTCAGGCAGCGCCCGTCGAAGGGAACAGCAGGCGCAGGTGGGTCTTCTGCTGCGGTACGCTTTCCGCTTCGGCGCGGCCGCCGTGGTAGGCCATGATCGATTGCACGATGGCCAGTCCCAGGC
>NZ_SCND01000405.1:0-5131 GCF_005503585.1 Pseudomonas sp. 2VD | reverse complement strand
CTCACCGCCAGCCTGGGCACCTCCGGCACCCTGAGCGCCTATGCCGAGCGGCCGCTGGTCAGTCCGCACGGCGAGCTGGCGACCTTCTGCGCCTCGTCCGGCGGTTGGCTGCCGCTGGCCTGCACGATGAACCTCACCGGCGCCTGCGGCCTGGTACAGGACCTGCTGCACCTCGACCTCGACGAATTCTCCCGGCTGGCCGCCCAGGCGCCGGTAGGCGCCGAGGGTCTGCTGATGCTGCCGTTCTTCGACGGCGAGCGGGTTCCGGCGCTACCGCACGCCAGCGCCAGCCTGCATGGCATGACCGCGGCCAACCTGAGCCGCGCCAATCTTTGCCGGGCGGTGCTCGAAGGCACCGCCTTCGGCCTGCGCTACGGCCTCGACCTGCTGCGCGCCAGCGGCCTGCCGGGCGAGGAAATCCGCCTGGTCGGCGGCGCGGCGAAGAGCCCGCTGTGGCGGCGGACGCTCGCCGACCTGCTCGGCCTGCCGCTGGTCTGTCCACGGCAGACCGAGGCCGCCGCCCTTGGCGCGGCGCTCCAGGCGGCCTGGAGCCTGGGCCGCGAAAGCGGCGCCGGTGAAAGCCTGGAAGCCCTGTGCCGGCGCTGCGTGGCGCTCGACGAGGCGACCCGCACCCAGCCCCAGGCGCGACGACAGGCAGCCTACGAACAGGCCTACCGGCGTTACCTGGAGCACCTGCCTCCGCGATAATGGCCGGCTTTCCTTCCTCTTCTGGCGTTTTGGAGATCTGCATGTACCTGGTGTGTGGCGAGGCCCTTTTCGATGTCTTCAGCCTGGAAAGCGCTGCGCGCAGCAACGAGCTGGGCTTCACCGCGATCGCCGGCGGCTCGCCGTTCAACGTCGCCGTCGGCCTGCGCCGGCTGGGCGTGGAGGCGGCGCTGTTCGGCGGGCTGTCCAGCGACTACCTGGGCGCGCGGCTGCGCCGGGTGCTCGAAGAAGAAGGCGTGGACTGCGGCTTCCTGGTGCCCAGCGACGCCCCGACCACCCTGGCGATGGTCGGCCTCGACGCCAGCGGCTCGGCGCAATACCAGTTCCGCGGCGAGGGCTGCGCCGACCGCCAGGTGCGCCTGGAACACCTGCCGACGCTGGATGGGCGGATACGCGGGCTGCACGTCGGCTCCTACACCCTGGTGGTGACGCCGGTGGCCGACACCCTGCTGGCGCTGGTCCGGCGCGAGAGCGGCCGGCGCCTGGTCAGCCTGGACCCCAACGTGCGCCTCGACCCGCAGCCGGACATCGACCTCTGGCGGCGCCGGGTCGAGGCCTTCGCCAGTCATGCGCACCTGATCAAGGCCAGCGAGGAAGACCTGGCCCTGCTCTACCCCGACCGCGATCCCGGCGAGGTGGCCCGCGGCTGGCTGAACCCGCGCTGCCGGCTGGTCTTCGTCACCCACGGCGGCGCCGGCGCCAGCGTGCACTGCGCCCACGGCAGCTGGAGTCGCCCGGCGGATACCGCCCTGGCGCTGCGCGATACGGTCGGCGCCGGCGATACCTTCCAGGCGGCGACCCTCGCCTACCTCCGCCGCCTCGACGCCGACAGCCCGGCCAGGCTAGCCGCGCTGTCGCGGGAAGCGATCGACGCGATGCTCGCCTTCGCCATCCGCGCGGCGGCGGTCACCTGCTCGCGGGTGGGGCCGGACCTGCCGTTCGCCCACGAGCTTTGAGGCCGGCCGTGCGGAGGGTCAGGCCGAGGGCTACCGCCCGGTAGAGCCTAGCGCCCCGGCCGCGCCAGCCACTCCCGGCCCTTGAGCATGGCGTTCCAGTACACCCAGGGCAGTACGTGGCGCTTGAGCAGCCAGGCGAAGCGGCTGGCCGCGGTGGGCTCCAGCGGGAAGGTCGGCAGCAGCTTGCCGGCGTAGCCGAACTCCGCCAGCACCACCCGGCCGCGCTCGACGGTCAGCGGGCAACCGCCGTAACCGTCGTAGCGCAGCGGCAGGCCACGGCCGCTGCGCAGGCCGAGAAGGTTCTCGGCCACCACCACGATCTGCTTGCGCGCCGCCGCCGCGGTCTTCGCGTTGGCGGTGCCGCAGACATCGCCGAGGGCGAAGATCTCGCCATGGCGGACATGTTGCAGGGTCTCCGGGTCGACTTCGCACCAGCCGGCCGCGTCGCCCAGGCCGCTGGCGGCGACGAAGGTCGGCGGCAGTTGCGGCGGCACCACGTGCAGCAGGTCGAAGTCCTTTTCCGCCAGATTGGTGTTGCCGTCGGCGTCCTTCACCTCGAACCAGGCCTTGCGCGCCGCGCCGTCGACCTTCACCAGGTTGGAATTGAACGCCAGCTCGGCCGAATACTTGCGCACGTATTCCATCAGCGGCGGAACGAAATCGGCGACACCGAACAACGCCGCGCCGGCCAGGTCGAACTCGACCTCGATGTCTTGCAGCACGCCCTCCCGCAGCCAGTGGTCGCAGGACAGGTACATGGCCTTCTGCGGCGCCCCGGCGCACTTGATCGGCATCGCCGGCTGGGTGAACAGCGCCTTGCCGCCGCGCAGGCCGCGCACCAGCTCCCAGGTATAGGGCGCCAGGTCGTAGCGGTAGTTGGAGGTGACGCCGTTGCGCCCGAGGGTCTCCTCCAGGCCCTCGATGCGCTCCCAGGCCAGGCGCAGGCCGGGGCAGACGATCAGGTTGCGGTATTCCAGGCTGCCGCCGCTCTCCAGCAGTAGCCGGCGCGCCTCGGGGTCGACCCGCTCGACACGGGTGCGCAGCCACTCCACGCCGGCCGGGACCAGCCCGGCCATCGGCCGCGCGGTGTCGCCCTGGGCGTAGGCGCCGCCACCGACCAGGGTCCAGCCCGGTTGGTAGTAGTGGGTGTCCGCCGGCTCGATCAGGCTGATACGCAACCCCGGCGAACGTTTCAGCAGGCTGGCGATCACGCCGATGCCGGCCGCGCCGCCGCCGATCACGGCGATGTCGGTGGTGAGTTCTGAAGCGTTAGCGCTCTGCATGGGAGTTCCTTCGACGATCCGAGTGGGTGGGCGCGCGCCAGGCCGCCGCGCGCGAAACCCTATCACCCTAGCAGCACGGCGCCGGCGCGCGGCATCCGGCTGTAATCCGCCGGTAACTGTTGCCCTGGCAACAGCGGAGCAACAGGCAGCGCCCGCGGACCAGCAAAAACTGTTGGAACAAACCTCCAACTCTTTGATTTTTCTATTGATTAGCAAACGGCACGGCTTGTGCAAACAGACCTGGCAGAGGCTTGGCGATCGCGCCAGCCACCTATCCGAACTGCCAGAGGTGCCCAGCGAGCATGTCGTTACCGCCTGTTTCCCCTCCCTCCTCCAGGCGTTCCACCCGCACCACCGAACCCGCGAGCCGCGCCACACCGATGCCGCTGGCGGAACCACCACGCTGCAAGGCTGAACCATGACCGACGAAACCGCACCCAAGGATCTTCGTGACCAGGCGCCCCGGCTACTCCCGGCACGCCTCATCGAGAACGACGCCCAGGCGTTGCAGGCCGCCCACGAGGTAGCCGGACTGGCCCGTCGCGAAGCGGCGCTACGCGACCGCGAACGACGCCTGCCCTGGCAGGAACTGGAACTCTTCACCCGCCTCGGCCTGGGCGGCATCGGCATTCCCCGCGCCTATGGCGGCGCGCAGGTTTCCCACGTGACCCTGGCCGAGGTGTTCCGCGTCATCTGTGCCGCCGACCCGGCCCTCGGACAGATTCCGCAGAACCAGTTCGGCCTGCTCAGCGTGATCGACAACGTCGCCAGCCCGGCGCAGAAACGCAAGCTGTTCCGTGGCATCCTCGACGGCCGCCGGCTGGCCAACGCCGGCCCGGAGCGCAATACCCGCCATACCCTGGAGCTGAAGGCGCGGGTCCGTCGCGACGGCGACGGCTACCGGGTCAGCGGCGAGAAGTTCTACTCCACCGGCGCCTTGTTCGCCCACTGGGTGGCGGTCAAGGCCATCGACGAGGAAGAGCGCGCGGTGATGCTCTTCGTCGAGCGCGGCGCTCCCGGCCTGCGCATCGTCGACGACTGGTCCGGCTTCGGCCAGCGCACCACCGCCAGCGGCACGGTGCTGCTGGACGAGGTTCCGGTAGCCGGCGACATGCTGATCCACAACGGCCTGCTGGCCGAGATCCCGAGCCTCCAGGGCGCCGTCTCGCAACTGATCCAGGCCGCCATCGACGCCGGCATCGCCCAGGCGGCGCTGGACGACGCCCAGGCGTTCGTCCGCGAACGCAGCCGGCCCTGGATCGACGCCCAGGTCGAACGCGCCAGCGACGAGCTTTACAGCATCGCCGAGGTCGGCCGCCTGCAAATCGAGCTGCACGCCGCCAACGCCCTGCTGGAGAAGGCCGGCCAGGTCCTCGACGAGGTGGCCGCGCGACCGGTGGACGCCGAGTCGGCGGCACGCGCCTCGATCGCCGTGGCCGAGGCCAAGGTGCTGAGCACCGAGATCAGCCTGGCCGCCAGCGAGAAGCTCTTCGAGCTGGCCGGCAGCCGCGCCACGCTCGCCGAGTTCAACCTCGACCGGCACTGGCGCAACGCCCGCACCCACACCCTGCACGACCCGGTACGCTGGAAGGTCCACGCGGTCGGCGACTACTACCTGAACGGCGCCCGTCCGGCGCGTCACTCATGGATCTGAGGAGCGCCCGATGAGCCTCGCACACGCTACGCGCGACAATCCCACGGCCGCTGCCCATCGCATCGGCAGCGACGACGAAGCCCTGGAAACGGCCCGCGAGCTGGCCGCCCTGTTCGCCCGCGAAAGCATCCAGCGCGACCGCGAGCGGCGCCTGCCGCTGGAAGAACTGGAACTGTTCTCCCGCTCCGGCCTGTGGGGCATCGCGGTGCCCCGCGAATACGGCGGGGCCGGCGTCTCGCGGGTGACCCTGGCGAAGGTGGTGGCGATCGTCAGCGCCGCCGACAGTTCCCTGGGGCAGATTCCGCAGAACCATTTCTACGCCCTCGAAGTGCTGCGGGTGAACGGCTCGCCGGCGCAGAAAGGTCGCCTGTTCGGCGCCGCCCTGGCCGGCGAGCGTTTCGGCAACGCCCTGGCCGAGATCGGCACGCGTACCGCCAGCGAGCGCCGTACCCGCCTGCGCGCCGACGGCGACGGCTACCGCCTGGACGGGCGCAAGTTCTACTGCACCGGCG
>NZ_SCND01000404.1:0-5141 GCF_005503585.1 Pseudomonas sp. 2VD | reverse complement strand
GAGCGGGACGGCGTACCCTGTCCTTCCCCATTACCTGGCCGACCTGGATCGGCGTCCGGCATTGGACGGAAATGCCTGCCCATGACAACGGGGCCGCCGTCCCTCTGGAAGCACCCTCCCTGCCCACCGGGCCGCCCAGGCCCGGTGGCTCCTCCCTCCCCTCACCAGTTGTGCGTATAGCTCGCCGTCAGCACCGTGCCCGGCGCCGGCAGGTGGCTGGTGTTGTTGTTGTTGCGCAGCAACTGGCTGTAGAGCGGGTAGTAGTCGCGGTTGAACAGGTTCTGGATGCCCAGGCTCAACTGGTCGTCGGGGGTGATGCGGTACTGGCTGACCAGGTCGACCGTGGTGTAGGTGCTGACCTGGCGCCGGCCGAAGCTTTCCACGCCGTCGAGACGGTAGTCCTTGGAGTCGAAGAAGGTGGCCTGCAGGCGGTTGTTCCAGTCGGCATCCGGCTTGTATTGCAGGTAGGCGGTCAGCTTCAGCGGCGGCACGCGGTAGCCGGTCATGTCCTGCCAGTCCTTGCCGTCCGGCTTCTCGCGTCCGCGCATCCAGGTGGCGCTGCCGCCCGCGCCCCAGACTTCGTCGTCGCTGAGCCAGTCGGCGCTGGCCTCGACGCCGTAGATGCGCTCCTTGGTGCGGGTGAGGATCAGGCCGTTGTTGAAGCTCTGCACGTCGCCCAGCTTGGAGGTGGTGTAGAACAGCGCCAGGCTGCCCAGGGTGTTGCCGCCGATGGCGCCACGCCAGCCGAGTTCGTAGTTGTTGGTCTTCACCGGTTCGAGGTTCGAGGAGCCGATATCGAAGCCACGGCGGGCGTTGCGCAGCTGGATGCCGACGTCGGGCAACTGGAAGCCCTGGCTGAAGGAGGCATAGATTTCCTGGCCAGCCACCGGCGAATAGACGATGCCGAGGTTCGACAGCACCGCGTCGTAGTCGAGGTCGCCGCCCTTGACGGTCACCGGCGAGGCGGCCTTGGACTCGGAGAGCGGGACGAAGTCGTCGAATTCGGCGGTGGAGTATTCGTAGCGCAGGCCGCCGTCGATCGACCAGTGTTCGTCGAAGCGATGCTGCAACTGGGCGAACGCGCCGGCGCTGCGGGTGCGTAGCGGCGGCATGTAGGTGAGCTTGCCGATCTTGTCGAAGACCAGCCCGCCGCTGGCGTCGTAGGCCGCCGGGTCGAACACGTCGAGCGGCATGTCGCTGCGTTCCTGGTTGTAGTCGCCGCCCCAGACCAGTTCGGTATTGCCGCTTTCGCCCAGCGGCGTGCGCAGGGTCAGGCGGCTGCCGAACACTTCGCTGTTCTGCATGATCTGGTCGACATTGCCGCCGCGGGTGGAGACGGCGCGGGCGTCGAACGGAGTGAAGCGGGTGAAATAGTCGCGGTAGTAGAGCTGCGCGGAGAGCCGGCTGCCGAGGATGTCGAGGTTCTCGTACTCAAGGTTCGCCAGGGTGTTGCGGATGCGGTTCTGCTCGTCCAGCTCCAGGCCCTTGACCGCGTTGGCCGGGACCGAGCCCGGCGGCAGCCTGGCGACCCTCGGGTCGGTGGCGTAGTCGGTGTCCTGGCGGGCGTCGTAGTGGCTGAGGGCGAGCTGCACGCGCTGGTTCTCGTCGATGCGCAGGCCGAGCTTGCCGCCGATGTTGTAGACGTTCGAGTCGAACAGGTCGCCCTGGCTGGGTTCCGGGGCGATGCGGTCGCCATGGGCGTCGTAGGAAGCGCCGACGTGACGGGTGCCGAAGTCGAACGAATAGTCGAGCGCCCCCAGGGAGCCGGCGAAGTATTGCTGGAACTGGCCGCCGAGGCCATCGCTGCCCAGCCGGGTCAGCGGCGAGGTGGCGCTGAGGCGGGTTTCCGCGCGGTTCTCGCCGCCGGCCGGACGGGTGGTGATGGAGATGATCCCGCCGGTGGCGCCGCTGCCGTAGATGGCGCTGCTGCCACGGATCACCTCGATCCGCTCGATCAGCGCCGGGTCGATGTTGGCCAGGTTGCGCGAGGAGTCGCGGTTGGTGTTCAGCGGCACGCCGTCGACCATCACCAGCATGCTGCGCCCGCGCAGGGTCTGGCCGTATTCGGTGATGGTGCGGCTGGAATCGGACATCCCCGGCACCGCCTTGGCCAGCACGGTGGCCAGGCTGTCGGAGCCCTGGCGCAGCTCCTCCAGTTGGGCATGCTCGATGACGGTGGACTGGCGCGTGGCGGAGACCAGGTCGCTGCTGGTGCGCGAGGCGGTGATTTCCATCTGCTCCATGTCCAGCGGTTCGCTGCGGGCTTGCGTAGCGGGCACGGCGGCTTCGCTGGCCGGAACGACGATGAAGGTATGTTCGTCCCTGGCCTGCGCCTTCAGGCCGCTATCCCTGAGCAACTGGCGCAATGCCTCTTCGGGGGTGAAACGCCCCTTCAGCGCGGGCGCCTGGCGGCCGGCGCCGAGATCGCCAGCGAAAAGGATCTGTACCGAGGATTGTTGCGCGAGGGCGTTGATCGCCTGGCCGAGCGGCGCGGCGGGCAGATCCACGTCGAGCTTTTCCTGGCCCTGGGCCGACACCGCCAGGAGCAGGCTGCTGGCGAGCAATGAAGGACGCAGGTGGCGACTGCGGAGGGAAAAATGCACGTCTCGATTTCCTATGCAGGTTGGCTTTTCCTGGATAGCCGCCACGGCGCGCGGGAAACCCTACCTGCGTCCGAGAATTATTTTCGCGTCGATTTGCGTTGGATCTCGACGCTGCCGTCCTCCTGCCGCGACACGGCCACGGGAAGGATGCTCGGCAGCAGGTCGAGCAGCCGGTCGGCGTTGTGCGCGGCGAAGACGCCGGTCAGCCGGAGGGAGGCCAGGCTGGGGTCGTCCAGGAGAATGGGCGCCTTGCGATAATGGCGCAGCAGCGCGACGGCTTCGCCCAGGGGCGTGCGCTCGAAGACCAGGCGGTCGTCTTTCCAGGCCATCGCCGTGGCGGCATCGACCTTGGCCAGCGGCATCAGTTGCCCGCCAATGGCATCGACCTGCTGGCCCGGCAGGAGCACGACTGGCGCTTGCGCCGTAGCCGAGGTACCGACCTCCACCCGGCCACGCTCCAGGGTCACGCGGACGTCGTCGTCCAGGCGGCGCACGTTGAACCGGGTGCCGAGCACGCGGATGTCGGTCGAACCCGCGGACACCACGAAGGGCCGATAGCGCGCCGGGGATACCTCGAAAAGCACCTGCCCCGCGCGCAACGCGACCCGGCGGCTGAGCGGGTGCCAACTGACCTCGATCTGGCTGCCGCTGTCGAGCAGGAGCTGGCTGCCGTCGGCCAGGGTCACGTCGCGCCGCTCACCGATGGCGGTGGCGAAGCGCTCGCGCTTGTAGGCCGGGTCCAGCCAGGCCAGGGCGCCGATGGCCAGCGCCAGCAATAGCGCGACGCCGGCCGCCTTGCTTGCCTTGCGCGATTTCGGCCGGGAGGGCGGCAGCGGGAACAGGTCCTTCAGCGCGTCGCGATGGCGCTCCAGGGCGTCGTCCAGCGGAACCTGCCCATTCCGTTTCGAGGGCTGGGTCATGGCCGTGCCTCGCCGCGGCCGAGCCGTTCCCGGCAGGCCGCCAGTCCGAGGCGCAGGTGCTTTTCCACGGTCTTGACGGAGATGCCGAGGCGGTCGGCGACTTGCGCCTGGGGAACTTCGTGGATCTTGTGCATGACGAAAACGGCCTGGCAGCGAGGAGGAAGCGTGGCGATGGCGTCGACCAGTGCCTGGAACTCGCGCTCGGCCTCATGGCGACCCATGGGCGTCGCCGCCATGCAGGCGACTTCCGGAAGCTCGGCGACGGCTTCCACCCAGGCGGTTCGACGACGGTCGCTACGATAGCGGCTCACGGCGGCGTCGTGGGAGATTTTCCGCAGCAGGGCCAGGGGCGTGTGCACGTCCTCCTTCTCGTCGCGTTCGAGCAACTGCACGCACACGTCGTGCACCACTTCGCGCGCCATGCCCCGGTCGCCGAAGCGCCGGCGAACATGGTCGACCAGTTCCTCGTAGTGACGAACCAGTGTGGACAACAGCGTCGGCTTGGCGGGATCGAACGGCACGATGCACCCAGGAAAGGAGCCTGGCTCCGAAGAATGGGGGTCGAGTGTAAATGAGAAACAGTCGCAGATGAAAGACCGGTCATCGTCAGGGATTGCCTGGGTTGGCGTGTGTAGCGGGCAGGTGGCTTTCGCCCGACCGCGCAACTGCCGAGCCAGGGCGGAGAGGGATCCCCTTTTCGCCCCGCTACTCAACCCCCCGGCCTTGCCGGGGGGCACCGCCTCCGTCGGTTATCGGTGTCTGCGTGCGTATTCCGCCTCGAACAGCGACAGGGCGTCGCTGAGCAACGACAGCAGGGAACCGGTGATGCGGCAGATGCTTTCGCCGGGCTCTTCGGTTTCGTCGAGCAGGTCGAGGACGCTCAGCGTTCCGATCGCCGACTCCAGCCGGCGGCGGGCGGTGTCGAACAGGTCTTCGCTGGCTGCGCTGCTGTCCAGGTAGAGGGTGGCGCAACCGGGGTGCTGGTTGCATTGCGAGGTGCGTCGCAGGGGGATGAAGGTGGAAGGGGACTGTGCGGTTATTGCGGGATTCGACGTATCATCGGCCTTAGCCATGGGTCAGCTCCTTGATTAGCTGGTCTCTGGTTAGCGGGTCGTAGGTGTTCCTGCACCTGCGGCCCGCGTCTTTTCTGCCCCCAAGAAAACAGATGGACTTGGCGACCCCTCCATCTTCCTCCTACTGGTTTTTTATCCAATTCCTGGGCGTCTGAGAGAGGCTGCGGAAAAGTCTGGGGGAGATGTCCGGCGTTTCCAGGGCATGTCATCCGCCGCTGTCACGGGTATCCGGCGGATAACCGCCAGGCGGTTATTCGCCCTACGGGGTCGGGCCTCAAGCGGGCAGCGCGGGGTCGTTTGTCTGCGCGTAGCGCGGTGGGGGGCTGGGCAACCGGCACGACCCTGCTGACCCTTCCTGACCACCCCGTCAACCCGTAAACTACGCGGTTCCCCTGCCCAGACAAGGACTGCCGTGAACAGCCCCGCCCTGCCCCTTTCCCGTGGCTTGCGCATCCGCGCCGAACTCAAGGAACTGCTGACCCTCGCCGCGCCGATCATGATCGCGCAACTGGCGACCACCGCCATGGGCTTCGTCGATGCGGTGA
>NZ_SCND01000403.1:0-5175 GCF_005503585.1 Pseudomonas sp. 2VD | reverse complement strand
AACCAGTAGAAGCCGTAGGGCGGCAGGGTCAGCAGGTAGGTCAGCTCGCCGATCGGCGGGAACGACATGCCGCCGATCATCTCCACCGGCACCTTGCCGGCATGGCTGGCGAGGTCCAGTTCCACCGCCTGGGCCGCGCGCGACAGGTTGGCCACGCAGAGGATGCTGTCCTGCCGTTCGCCCTCGGCGTATTCGCGCAGGTAGGCGAGGATCCGTCGGTTGCTCGGCGCGAGCATCTTCAGGCTGCCGCGGCCGAAGGCCTTCTGCTGGCTGCGCACGGCGAGCAGGCGGCGCATCCAGTTGAGCAGCGAATGCGGGTCGCGCGCCTGCGCCTCGACGTTGATCGTCTGGTAGCCGTACAGCGGGTCGAGAATCGGCGGCAGCACCAGCTTCGCCGGGTCGGCGCGGGAGAAGCCGCCGTTGCGGTCCACCGACCACTGCATCGGGGTCCGCACGCCGTCGCGGTCGCCGAGGTAGATGTTGTCGCCCATGCCGATCTCGTCGCCGTAGTACAGGGTCGGCGTGCCCGGCATCGACAACAGCAGGCTGTGCAGCAGCTCGATGCGCCGCCGGTCACGCTCCACCAGCGGCGCCAGGCGCCGGCGGATGCCCAGGTTGAGGCGCGCGCGGCGGTCGGCGGCATAGTGGTTCCAGAGATAGTCGCGCTCGTCGTCGGTGACCATCTCCAGGGTCAGCTCGTCGTGGTTGCGCAGGAAGATCGCCCATTGGCAATTGGCCGGGATGTCCGGGGTCTGGCGCAGGATGTCGGTGATCGGATAGCGATCCTCCTGGGCGATGGCCATGTACATGCGCGGCATCAGCGGGAAGTGGAAGGCCATGTGGCATTCGTCGCCCTCGCCGCCATCCTCGCCGCCGAAGTACGGCCGGGTGTCTTCCGGCCACTGGTTGGCCTCGGCCAGCAGCATGCGGTCGGGATAGTGCGCGTCCAGCTCGGCGCGGATGCGCTTGAGCACCTGGTGGGTCTCCGGCAGGTTCTCGCTGCTGGTGCCGTCGCGTTCGATCAGGTAGGGAATCGCGTCCAGGCGCAAGCCGTCGACGCCCATGTCCAGCCAGTAGCGCATCACCCCGAGCACCTCGCGCAGGACCTGCGGGTTGTCGAAGTTCAGGTCCGGCTGGTGGGAATAGAAGCGGTGCCAGTAGTACTGTTGGGCTACCGGGTCCCAGGTCCAGTTGGACTGCTCGGTGTCGATGAAGATGATCCGCGTACCCTGGTATTTCTCGTCGCTGTCCGACCAGACGTAGTAGTCGCGGGCGCGCGATCCCTTCTTCGCGTGGCGGGCGCGGATGAACCAGGGATGCTGGTCGGAGGTGTGGTTGATCACCAGCTCGGTAATCACCCGCAGACCGCGTCGATGGGCCTCGGCGATGAACCGGCGGGCGTCGGCGAGGCTGCCGTAGTCGCTGTGCACGCCACGGTACTGGGCGATGTCGTAGCCGTCGTCGCGGCGTGGCGACGGGTAGAACGGCAGCAGCCAGAGAGTGTTCACGCCGAGGTCGGCGATGTAGTCGAGCTTCTCGATCAGCCCGGCGAAGTCGCCGATGCCATCGTTGTTGGCGTCGTAGAAGGATTTCACGTGGACCTGGTAGATCACCGCGTCCTTGTACCATTGCGGGTCGTTGAGAAAGACCGGTTTCTCGCGTCTGGCCATGGGTTTCTCCTTATGCGTCGACGCGCCGCACGCGCCAGATGCCGAACGGCAGGTGCCAGGGTTCGATGCGCATCCACTGGACCTTGCCGTGCCAGACCCAGCGATGCCCGTTCATCAGGTCCTCGCCCTGGAGGCTGGCGTCGTCGGGCAGGCCGAACTCCCACAGCGGCAGTTCGAAATGCGCCTCCTGGGCTTCGTGCGGGTCCAGGCAGACCGCCACCAGGACGAAGTTGGCGAGGTCCGCGGTGCGCTTGCCGAAATACAGGATGCGGTCGTTCCAGGCGTTGTAGGCCTGGAACCCGAGGTGCGTCTGCAATGCCGGGTTTTCCCGGCGGATGCGGTTGAGCCGGGCGATCTCGGCGACGATGTTGCCCGGCGCCTGGTAGTCGCGCGGACGCAACTGGTATTTCTCCGAGTCGAGGTACTCCTCCTTGCCCGGCAAGGCCGCCGCCTCGCACAGCTCGAAGCCGGAGTACATGCCCCACAGCCCCGACCCCATGGTCGCCAGGGCGGCACGGATGAGGAAGCCGGGGCGGCCGGAGCGTTGCAGGAACCAGGGATTGATGTCCGGGGTGTTGACGAAGAAGTTCGGCCGGTAGCAGTCGCGCCAGGGTGGCTGGTTGAGTTCGGCGAAGTACTCCGCCAGTTCCTGCTTGTCGTTGCGCCAGGTGAAATAGGTGTAGCTCTGGCTGAAGCCGACCTTGCCCAGGCGCGCCATCATCGCCGGGCGGGTGAACGCCTCGGAAAGGAAGATCACCTGCGGATGGCGGCCGCGCACCTCGGCGATCAGCCACTCCCAGAACGGCAGTGGCTTGGTGTGCGGGTTGTCGACGCGAAACAGCGTCACGCCCTGCTCGACCCAGCCCAGCACCACGTCGCGCAAGGCTTCCCACAGGCTCGGCAGGGCCTGTTCGGCGTAGAAGTCGACGTTGACGATGTCCTCGTACTTCTTCGGCGGGTTCTCCGCGTAGCGCAAGCTACCGTCCGGACGCCAGGCGAACCAGCCGGGATGCTCGCGCAGCCAGGGGTGGTCGGGGGAGCACTGGATGGCGAAGTCCAGCGCCAGTTCCATGCCGTGCTCGCGCACCGCAACGAGCAGCCGGCGGAAATCCTCGCGGTCGCCCAGTTCGGGATGGATCGCCTCGTGGCCGCCCTCCTCGCTGCCGATCGCATACGGGCTGCCGGGGTCGCCGGCCTCGGCACGCAAGGAATTGTTGCGGCCCTTGCGATGGGTGCGGCCGATGGGGTGGATCGGCGGGAAATAGAGAACGTCGAAGCCCATCGCGGCGATCTGCGGCAGGCGCCGGATCACGTCGTCGAAGGTACCGTGGCGTGTCGGGTCGCCGCTTTCCGAGCGAGGGAACAGCTCGTACCAACTGGCGAAGCGCGCCAGCGGTCGCTCCACCTCCAGCGGGTATTCGCGGCTGCGCACCAGGTGCTCGCGCGGGCCGACCAGACGCAACAGTTCGCCGGTCTGCGCCGCCAGCCACAGCGCCACCCGCTCCTCGACGCTCTGGCAGGCCTGCAGGCGTTCGGCCAGCGGCGCACAGGCGGCGGCGATCTCCGGACCGCCGCGCTCGGCGCAGCGCTGCAGCAGTTCGTCGCCCTCGCGCAGCTCCAGGTCCAGCGGCAGGCGTGCGCCATGCTTGGCACGCAATTCGCGGCGGTAGCCGGCAAAACGGTCGATCCAGGCCTCGATACGGAAGTACAGGCGGCCGCAGGTCGGCGTGCGCAACTGCGCGCTCCAGAAATCGTTGCCTTCGGGCAGCAGCGGCAGGCGCCGCTCCGCGGTTTCCCCGACACGCCGCCAGACCACCTCGGCACCGAGTACCTCATGGCCATCGACGAAGATTCGCGCGGCCAGGCGCAGGTCGCGGTCGCTCTCGGTCTTCGCGGGATAGGCACCCTCTTCCACCACAGGGCTGACCGACTCGATGGCGATACGGGGCTGCTGGATGGCGATGACCAGCGGATCATCGTCGCTGTTGCGGACAATCGAACTCATCGAGGCGCGCTCCTCCGGGACGTGGGTTCGGCGATGGGTCGCGAGGCTTCCGCCGGCCTCGAATGGCCGGCGGCGCGGACGGTCATTGATTCCGAGCCCGCCGGCGACCGATTGGTTCAGGTTGATTTACCCAGCGGCTCGCCTCAGGCCTTGCGCCGCGAACGCGAGGCACCGGACTTGGCGCGACCCTTCGCGTCGGCCCCGGCCTTTTCGCTGCCCTTGTCCTTGCCGCCGCCGGCGCGGGAACGCAGGCTGCGCTTGAGCAGGTCGGTGAGATCGATGATGTCGGCGCCCTTGCCAGCCACCTCCTCCTCTTCCTCCACCGCGTGCAGCTGGCCCTTGGCGGCCTTTTCCTCGACCAGCTTCATGATCTTGTCGCTGAAGCTGTCCTTGTATTCGTCCGGCTCCCAGTGGGAGGCCATGTCCTCCACCAGGCGCTTGGCCATCTCCAGCTCGCGCTTGTCGAGTTTCGCCTCGGTGACGCTTTCGTCCAGCTCCAGGCCATCCAGGCTGCGCACCTGCGACGGCCAGCGCAGGGTGATCAGCACCAGGGCGTCCTGCAGAGGCCGCAGGAGCGCCAGGTGCTGGCGGGTGTGCAGGACGACGTTGGCCAGGGCGACCTTGCCGGTGCGCTCCAGGGTCTCCCGGAGCAGCGCGTAGACCTTGCCTCCGCGCCGGTCGGGGGCCAGGTAGTACGGGGTATCGAAGTGCTGCAGGGGAATTTCCTGGCTATCGACGAAAGCGAAGATCTCGATGGTCTGGGTCGACTTGGGATGCGCCGCGCGGATTTCTTCCTCGCTCAGCACCACGTAGCGGCCCTTTTCGTACTCCACGCCCTTGACGATGTTCTCGCGCTCGATCTCCTTGCCGGTGACCTTGTTCACCCGTTTGTAGCCGACCGGCTCCATGCTGCGCTGGTCGAGCCAGTCGAAATCGATGCCCTGCGACGAGGTCGCCGCCGACAGGCTCACCGGTATATGCACCAGGCCGAAGCTGATCGCGCCTTTCCAGATCGCACGCGCCATGCCGGTTTCCTCCTCTTGATGGTTACAGCGTGCCGCCGTCCGCGTAACGCACGCGGCCGTCGGCGGCGATGTCGGTGATGCGCTGGAGCAGGTTGTCGGCGGCGGTCTCGGCGTCGCTCAGGCAACTGCAACCCGGGGTCACTACCCACAGCATGCGTACCGCCGAGCCACGCCGCTTGGGCTGATAGAGGATCAGGCCGACCGGCTGGCAGCGCTCCTGCATCGCGTCGGTCCAGGCGGTACAGGCGTCGAAGTCCTTGAACATGACGGAACTCTCCTCAATGGCTATCGGAAGATGGCGGCGAACGGTTCAGGCAGGCCAGGACATGCAGCACCAGTAGCGCCAGGACCGTCCCGAGCACCGCGGTACCCTGGTGACCGAGTCCGACCGCGACGCCTATGGCGGTGCTGGCCCAGAGACCCGCCGCGGTGGTCAGGCCCCTGACCCGGCTTTCCCGACCTGCCTTGAGGATGG
>NZ_SCND01000402.1:0-5196 GCF_005503585.1 Pseudomonas sp. 2VD | reverse complement strand
GATGTTGCCGGTGCCGATGGCGGCGAGCATGTTGTCGCCGCCGCCGCCGGCGACCCGCGTGTGGGGAGCCAGGCCGAGGGCGGCGGCCGCTTCGGGGCGCAGGTTGCCGATGCAGGCGCCGGGCTCGATCAGCTCCGGCAGCGCCGCCGCCAGGCGTCCGCCCGGCTCGACCAGCTCCAGCACGTCGCTGGCCCAGGTGCGCCGGCGCACGTCGAAGTAGCCGCTACCGGAGGCGTCGCCCGCTTCGCTGCAGACGCGGCCGGTGAGCCAGTGGTTGAGGTAGTCGTGGGGCAGGAGGATGTGCGCGACGCGGGCGAACAGCTCGGGAAAGCGGCGCCTGCTCCAGAGCAGCTTGGACAGCGTGTAGCCCGGCGCGAGCACCAGCCCCAGGCGTTCCAGCGAGCCGGCCGGGCCGCCGAGGGCTTCCAGCAGCTCGCGGTTCTCCGCCGCGCTCTCGGTGTCGCACCAGAGCTTGGCCGGGCGCAGCGCCCGGCCCTCGGCGTCGAGCAGGAGCAGCCCATGCTGCTGGGCGGAAACCGCCAGGGCGCGGACCTCGCGGCCGTCCACCGCGGCTTCTTCCAGGGCCATGCGTACCGCGCTGGCCATGGCTTCCAGCCAGTCCGCCGGGTCCTGCTCGCGGCGTCCGTCGCGGCCTTCCGGCGGGCGCTGCGCGGCGCTGCCCAGGCCCAGCGTGCAGCCGCTGCCGGCGTCGAGCAGCAGCGCCTTGCTGCCTTGGGTGCCGCAATCGATGCCGAGGAACAATCCGTGCATGCGGCCCTCCGGAGTCATTCGCCGAGTACCTGGCGCAGGGTTTCGCTGACGCCGTGTCGGCGCAGGCTGTCGTAGAGCCGCTCGAAGGCCTCGACGAAGGCCGCCGAGGCCGGGATCGCCGGGCCGAACACGGTCTCCACGCCGAGCAGGCGCCGGCCCAGGCCGTGGCGTTCGGCAACCAGCGCCTGGCATTCGGCGGCGCGCGGATCGGGAATCGGGTAGTGCTCGCCATGCTCGTCGACCCCGCCCAGGTACAGCGCCCAGGCCGCCACCACCAGGGCCACCCGTTCCAGTGGGCGGCCGGCGGCGATCAGCCGATTGGCGGTGGGGACGATGAACTTGGGAAACTTCGACGAGCCGTCCGAGCAGACCCGTTCCAGTTGGTCGGCGATGGCGCGGTTGGCGAAGCGCTCGACCAGGCTGTCCTTGTAGCGCTCCAGGTCGATCCCCGGTACCGGCGCCAGCAGTGGGGCCACGTCGCGGTCCATGAAGGCCCGCACGTAGCGGCGCAGCAGCGGGTCGCCGAGGGTCTCGTGGACGAAGCGGTAGCCGCGCAGGAAGCCCAGGTAGGTGAGCGCCAGGTGGCTGCCGTTGAGCAGGCCGATCTTCATCTCCTCGTAGGGCGTGACGTCGTCGGTGAACTGCACGCCGACCTTTTCCCAGGCCGGGCGCCCAGCGCTGAAACGATCTTCCAGCACCCATTGCACGAAGGGTTCGCAGACCACCGGCCAGGCGTCTTCCACGCCGTGCCGTTGGGCCAGTTGGCGGCGGTGGGCGGGGCTGGTCATCGGGGTGATGCGGTCGACCATGGCGTTGGGAAAGCTGACGTGCGTCGCGATCCAGCGCGCCAGCCCCGGGTCGAGCCGTTCGGCGAAGGCCAGCAGCGCCTTGCGCGCCACCTCGCCGTTGTGCGGGAGGTTGTCGCAGGACATCACGGTGAACGCCGGCACGCCTGTGTCGCGGCGCCGCCGCAGAGCCTCGCAGAGAAAGCCGAAGACCCCGCGCGGGGTCCGCGGGTTGGCCAGGTCGTGGCGCACCAGCGGCAACTCGGCGAGGAACTCGCCGCTGCCGTCGTCGATGCAGTAGCCGCCTTCGGTGATGGTCAGCGAGACGATGCGGATGGCCGGCTCGGCAAGCTTTTCCAGCAGCGCCTCGGCGCCGTCCTCGGCGAGCAGCATGCCGCTGATGGCGCCGATCACGCGGACCTCGGTGTCTGGCTGGTCGCCCAGCTCGTAGAGGGTGTAGAGGTAGTCCTGGGCGGCCAGGGCGTCGCGCATGGCGCGGTCGTCGCTGCGCAGGCCGGCGCCGCAGATCGCCCAGTCGAGGGCTTCGCCGCGGTTCATCAGGGCGTCGGTGTAGGCCGCCTGGTGCGCGCGGTGGAAGCCGCCGACACCGATGTGGACGATGCCCTGGCGCAGTTGCGCGGGGTCGTAGGACGGGCGGGCGACAGCGGTCGCCAGCAGGGGGAGGTGCTGCCGGTTGAGTTTCATCGGTGGGTTCCCGCTGGCGGCTTCAGGCCGCCTGTTGCAGTCGTTTGTCGAGGGCCTGGCCGTTACTGTCGAACAGATGGCAGTGCGCCGGATCGAAGCCCAGCTCCAGGGTTGCGCCGTAGTCCGGTGCGAAATCGCCGCGCACGCGCAGGGTGAGCATTTCCCCCGAGTCGGCGCGGACATGGCAGAAGCTGTCGCTGCCCAGGCGCTCGCTGACGTCGGCGGCGACCCGCAGCAGGCCCTGGAAGGCATGGCCCGGGCGGGCGATGTTCAGGTGTTCCGGGCGGATACCGAGGGTCACCGGGCTGCCGGTGGCCAGCTCGCCGGCGCATAGCGGCAGGCCGACGCGCGCGCCGCATTCGAGGGCGACCTCGCAGCGCTCGCCCTGGTTGCGGCTCAGATGGCCGCGCAGGAAGCCCATCTTCGGCGTGCCGAGGAAGCCGGCGACGAACAGGTTGGCCGGATGGTGGTAAAGCTCCAGCGGCGAGCCGACCTGCTCGACGCGCCCGCCGTTGAGCACCACGACCTTGTCCGCCAGGGTCATCGCCTCGACCTGGTCGTGGGTCACATAGATCATGGTCGCCGCCAGTTCCTGGTGCAGCCGCGCCAGTTCCAGGCGCATCTGCACGCGCAGGGCGGCGTCGAGGTTGGACAACGGTTCGTCGAAGAGGAATATCTTCGGGTTGCGCACGATCGCCCGGCCGATCGCCACCCGCTGCCGCTGGCCGCCGGAGAGCTGGCGCGGCTTGCGCTCCAGCAGCGCTTGCAGTTCGAGGATGCGTGCGGCGGCGTCGACCTTGACGGCGACCTCGCGCTTGTCGACGCCGGCCAGGTCGAGGGCGAAGGAGAGGTTCCTGCGCACCGTCATGTGCGGGTACAGCGCGTAGGTCTGGAAGACCATCGCCAGGTCGCGCTTCGCCGGCGGGGTGTCGGTGATGTCCGTGCCGTCGAGGGCGATGCTGCCGCCGCTGGCCTCTTCGAGGCCGGCGATCAGGCGCAGCAGGGTCGACTTGCCGCAGCCGGAGGGGCCGACGAAGACCACGAACTCGCGGTCGCGGACGTCGAGGTCGATGCCCTTGATGATGGCCTGGCCGTCGAAGCCTTTCTGCAGGTTGCGGATCTTGAGATCAGCCATGGCGGAATACCTCCGTGGACGAAAGGATGGGGATGCGCTTCATTTCACGGCGCCGAAGGAAAGGCCGCGTACCAGCTGCTTCTGGCTGATCCAGCCGAAGACCAGGATCGGCGCGCAGGCGAGGGTGGAGACGGCCGAGAGCTTGGCCCAGAACAGTCCTTCGGGGCTGGAATAGGAGGCGACCAGGGCGGTCAGCGGGGCGGCGGCCGAGGAGGTCAGGTTGAGCGACCAGAAGGCCTCGTTCCAACACAGGATCAGCGACAGCAGCAGGGTCGAGGCGAGCCCGCCGCGGGCGATCGGCAGCAGTACGCGGACGATCTCCTGCCAGGTGCCGGCGCCGTCCAGGCGCGCCGCTTCGAGGATGTCCACGGGGATGTCCTTGAAGTAGGTGTACACCATCCAGACCACGATCGGCAGGTTGATCAGGGTGTAGACGATGATCAGCGCCAGCCGCGAATCGAGCAGGCCGAACTGCTTGGCCAGCAGGTAGATCGGCATCAGTACGCCGACCGGCGGAAGCATCTTGGTCGACAGCATCCAGAGCAGCGTGCGCCTGGTGCGGCGGGTCTCGAAGAAGGCCATGGAGTAGGCCGCCGGCACCGCGACGAGCATGCACAGGAGGGTCGCCGAGGAGGAGATCAGCAGCGAGTTCCAGGCATAGGCGAAGTAGTCGCTGCGCTCGTTGATGTGCAGGTAGTTCTCCAGGGTCGGCTGGAAGATGAACTGCGGCGGCGTGGCGAAGGCGTCGATCTCGCTCTTGAAGCTGGTCAGCAGCATCCAGAAGATCGGGAAGAACAGCAGCAGGGCGATGCCCCAGCAGAGCAGGCCGAGCAGGCCGTTGCGCAGGCGGCGGGATTGCTTGAGTGTCAGCATGGCGGGTTCCTCAGCTGCGCTCGGTAAGGTTCTTGCCGATCATCCGCACCAGCACGATGGCGGCGATATTGGCGATCAGCACCGCGATCAGGCCCCCGGCCGAGGCCATGCCGACATCGAACTGCAGCAGCGCCTGGTTGTAGATCAGGTAGGCGAGGTTGGTCGATTCGTAGCCGGGGCCGCCGCTGGTGGTGGTGAAGATCTCGGCGAACACCGAGAGCAGGAAGATCGTCTCGATCATCAGCACCACCGCGATGGGCCGCGCCAGGTGCGGCAGGGTCAGGTGCCAGAAGATCGCCAGCGGACCGGCGCCGTCGAGGCGGGCAGCCTCCTTCTGCTCCTGGTCGAGGGACTGCATGGCGGTCATCAGGATGAGGATGGCGAAGGGCAGCCATTGCCAGGAGACGATGAGGATGATCGACAGCAGCGGATAGTGCGCCAGCCAATCCACCGGCTCGGCGCCGAACAGGCGCCAGACGGCGGCGAGGATGCCCGAGACCGGGTGGAAGATCAGGTTCTTCCAGAGCAGCGCGCTCACCGTCGGCATGATGAAGAACGGCGAGATCAGCAACACCCGCACCGCGCCGCGACCGAAGAACTCGCCGGCCTCCAGCAGCGCGGCGATGAGCACGCCGAACGCCACGCTGATCGCCAGCACGCTGCCCACCAGCAGCAGGGTGTTCAGCGCGCCGGGCAGGAAGCCGGCGTCGGTGACGAAGAAGGTGAAGTTCTCCAGGCCGACGAAGGCATTCTCGCCGGGATACAGCAGGTTGTAGCGGATCAGCGAGAAATACAGGGTCATGCCCAGGGGCACGATCATCCACAACAGCAGCAGCGCCACCGAGGGGCTGACCAGGAGCCAGCCGGGTCCGCGCCGGCGGCGCTGGAGGCGACGGTGGGCGGGACGGGCCGGGAGCGGGGTATCGA
>NZ_SCND01000401.1:0-5198 GCF_005503585.1 Pseudomonas sp. 2VD | reverse complement strand
CGGCGGTGCCTCGGGCGGAGCCGGGTCGAGCAGCCAGCCGCCGATCAGCGCACCGCCGATGGCGGCGGCCGAGGCTGCGTAGATCCATGTCTTGGCCACGTTGTTTCTCCTCTGAGTGAACGTGGCGCGGAGTCTAGGAAGAAGCCTCTCCCGGCGTGGCGGCAACCGTTCACATTTGCGCCAGGCCGCGCGCCGGCGTGACGAAACTGCGAATCAGGCCGGAGCGCTGCGGGCGCCAGGTCACGTGCGCTCTGTGCGCTGCGGCAAGGCTGGCGTTCGGCCGCCACGCTGTTCGCGGCGGAAGGCTTCGGCGCACCTGGCCGACCTCGCGCTTGAAGAACTGGACGAAGTTGCTCGGCTCGTCGAAGCCGATGCCATCGTCTTCGGCAGCCCCACCTATATGGGCGGACCGGCCTGGCAGTTCAAGAAGTTCGCCGATGCCGCCTCAAAGCCCTGGTTCGTCCAACTGGCTTCGCTGACGCCTCGCGCTGGCTATGGGGTGTCGACATCCCGGCCGACGCTGGCATGTTCGCTCATCTCCAGGCAACCCGGTACGGCCTCTAGCCGCTCTGGGGCCTCAGCCTCGCGCCAGTTGCAGGAGACGGGCGCGCTCCTGCATCAGCGGCCGGCAACTGCGGATGCCTTCGACGATGCTGTAGAGGCTTTCGATCTGCTGCTGGCTGAGGCTGTTGTTCTGGGCCCAGCCGAGCAACTGCAGCCAGGTCCAGCGGGCGATGGTCTCGCTCTGCGTCTCGGCCTTCCTGCGGTCGTCCCCGTCGCTCTGTCCGACCAGGGTCTCCACCAGCCCCGAGGCGCACAACGGCAGCAGCTCCCGGTACTGCTCCGGGTGCGTGTCGCGCAGGCGACGCAGGGCCATTATGGCGGTGGTTATCGAGTCTGAATCCAAGCTTTTGTTCACAGTTCACTCCTTGTGCGTACAGGCTGGCGGCTGGTGGATCCCTGGGCCGCGAGCAACTGTTCGATGAAACGCGTCAGCTCTTTCTTGAACTCGGGTGTCAGGCTGGACACCTTGAGGATGAGCTCGGCCAGCTCGTCCTCGGGGCAATAGAGGTAGGCCATGGGGACCTGGAGGACCATGGCCAGCTGTTCGGAAGTCCGCATGTTGGGGGAGTGCCGTTCGCGTTCGTATTGGTTCATCCGTGCGCTGGCGGAAAACTCGTCCATTCCCACCAACATGCCCAACTGCTTCTGCGAGTATCCCGCTCTGATTCTTGCGGCTTTTAGCCGGGTACCTAGCATCCATACAACTCCCGTCCCGTTGGCCCGCTCGCTCAAGGTTGGGCAAATCTGGACAAGATGGAAGCTCAGGAATCCTTAGTTTTCGCCGTGCTGGAGGCTCTGTCGTCCGGGGCGGCGCGCGGTTTCGACGCCGTGTACGAGGCTGCGGCGGGGATATGCGTCGATGTCGCCGAGATCGCGCATGCTCCGGTTTTCTCGCGGCGAGCCGGAGTATATGCGAATTGCATAAAGACGAATGCCGCTTCGTCGGCTGGGCGCGGCGGGTCGTCGTGCCGCCTGGGGCGGGCATCGGCGCCGAGGCGGCGGAAAACGGCGATCGGGACGATACTCAGGGGAGGTCGGCGACGCGGAACCAAGCTTCGCCTCCCAGGGCTGATAGTCGGGTTTCACGCAGAGGTCATTCCCATGAGAACAACAACAAGCATTCGCCGTGTCGCTGCCGTCCTGGCAGCGCTGCACCTGCTCACCTTCGCCGAGGTTCCGCTCGCCCAGGCGGCGATGATCGGCACCGCCGAGGTCATGCAGCAACAGCAGCACAACCTCGATCGCCAGCAACTGCTGAAGATGCTCGACGACCAGGGTGTACAGAAGAAACTGGAGGCCATGGGCGTGCCCCGCGACCAGGTGGCGAGCCGCATCAACAGCCTGACCAACGCCGAGCTGGCACAGTTCAACCAGCAACTGGACCAGGCACCGGCGGGCGGCATCATCGGCATCATCGTGCTGTTCCTGGTGATCTTCATCATCACCGACATGCTTTGCGCCACGGACATCTTCAGCTTCATCAAATGCATCAATCGGTGAGGCGGCTGGCAGGGGCGCTGCTGCTCGCCGCATTGCTCGGCGGCTGCGCGCAGCCGCCGAGGCTGCCGCCGGAAAGCGCGGCGCTGCCCGCACGGGTGGAGCTGCGCGACGTGCCGTTCTTCCCTCAGGAAGCCTACCAGTGCGGTCCCGCCGCGCTGGCCACGATGCTCGGCCAGCGCGGCCTGGCGTTGACGCCGGGACAATTGAAGGACGAGGTGTTCATTCCCGGTCGCGAGGGCAGCTTGCAGTTGGAGATGGTCGCCGCGGCGCGCCGCCACGGCATGCTGGTCTATCCGCTGCAAGGCGGACTGGAGAGCGTGCTCGAGGAGGTCGCGGCGGGCAACCCGGTGCTGGTGCTACAGAACCAGGCTTTCTCCTGGTGGCCGCGCTGGCACTTCGCGGTGGTGGTCGGCTTCGATCGGGAGCGCCGCGAACTGGTGCTGCGCTCGGGCATCACCCGGCGCTGGGTCACCGACTTCACCAGCTTCGAATCGACCTGGAAGCGTTCGGGACGCTGGGCGGTGCTGACCCTGCCGGGTGACCGCCTGCCGGCCACGGCAGCGGCGGTCCCGTGGCTCAAGGCCGCCAGTGACAGCGAGGAAACCGGCCACCCCAAGGTTGCCCGGCGCGCCTACGAAGAAGCCGTGCGACGCTGGCCTGAGGACGCCTTCGCCTGGTTCGCCCTGGGCAACAGTCGCTACGCCGCAGGCGATTCCGCCGCTGCCGAACAGGCCATGCTCACCAGCGTCGAGCGTCGCGCGGATTTCGCCGCGGGTTGGTTCAACCTGTCCCAGTTGCTGGCGGAACGCGGTTGTGCGGCGCCGGCGCGCCAGGCGCAGGCCTGCGCGCGGGCATTGCAGCCTGGGGAAGCCCGCTTCGCTGCGGCCTTGCCGCAGGCCGTCGCACCCGCGGCTCGGTGCGCCGAGCTGCCGGCCTGTCCCGTTGGCGCACCGCCCCGCTGAGGCGGCCCAGCCGAAGGTTGTCGGAACCCCGTTCCAGCGAGACGGCTCTATACCTGGGTGGACCCCACTCAGGTGCAGAGCATGGCCAACGACAAGCAGACTTCGACTCCCGGCCCCCGACAACCGGCCAAGGGCGGCGCGGCGGGCAAGCGCCAGGGGCGTGCAGCGGAGGGCGCGCGCAAGCCGCGTGCGCGCGGCGAGGAGCGGAAAGAGAAACCGGCCGACGGACGTTCGGCCACGGCGCTGACCGCCAACGAGCGGCGGGAGATCGACGACAAGCAGCCACCGCGCGCCGCTGTCCTGCACGAGGTGATTCGCGTCCAGGGCGAACACGAGCTGCAGCGCACGCTGGCGGCGCTCTGGTGGTCGGCGGTGGCGGCGGGACTGACCATCGGCCTCTCGTTGATGGGCATGGGCCTGTTCCGCGCGGCCCTGCCCGAGCAGGAATGGGCGATCATCGTCAGCAGCTTCGGCTATCCCATGGGCTTCCTGGCAGTGATCCTCGCCCGCCAGCAACTGTTCACCGAAAACACCCTGACCGCCGTGTTGCCGGTGATGACCGAGCCGACCCTGGAAAAGGCCTGGCAACTGTTGCGTCTCTGGAGCGTGGTGCTGTTCGGCAATATCGTCGGTACGCTGCTGTTCGCCTGGGCGGTGCTGCATCTGCCGATCTTCAATGAAGCGGCCGACGCGGCGTTCCTCGAGATCGGCCGCGAGGTGATGCACAACGACCTGGCGCAGATGTTCGCCAAGGGCATCGTTTCCGGCTGGATGATCGCCACCATGGTCTGGCTGATCCCGGCGGCGGAGGGCGCGAAGATCTGGATCATCGCGATGGTCACCTACCTGATGGCGCTGGGCAGCTTCACCCACATCGTGGTGGGCTCGGCGGAGGTAGGCTACCTGGCGTTCGCCGGGGAAATCGACTGGTCCGAGTTCCTGCTGAAGTTCGCCCTGCCTACCCTGGGCGGCAACATAGTCGGCGGTAGCCTGATCTTCGCCCTGATCAGTCATGCGCAGATCCGTAGCGAAGGTTGAGGCGCGGATAGAAAAAACGGCACCCCGGGGTGCCGTTCTGTCGACGCGGACTAGACCCCGAGCTTGTCGCGCAGGCTGTAGTACCAGGCGCCGATGGCGGTGAACGGTACGCGGAACAGCTTGCCGCCGGGGAAGGGGTAGTGCGGCAGGCCGGCGAATGCGTCGAAGCGCTCGGCCTGGCCGCGCAGGGCTTCGGCCAGGACCTTGCCGGCGACGTGGGTGTAGGTCACGCCGTGGCCGCTGCAACCCTGGGAATAGTAGATGTTGTCGCCGATGCGGCCGACCTGGGGCAGGCGCGAGAGGGTCAGCAGGAAGTTGCCGGTCCAGGCGAAGTCGATCTTCACGTCCTTCAGTTGCGGGAAGGTCTTGAGCATCTTCGGCCGGATGATCGCCTCGATGTCCGCCGGATCGCGAGCGCCATAGATCACGCCGCCACCGTAGATCAGGCGCTTGTCGCCGGAGAGGCGATAGTAGTCGAGCAGGTAATTGCAGTCTTCCACGCAGTAGTCCTGCGGCAGCAGGCTGTGGGCCAGTTCCTCGTTCAGCGGCTCGGTGGTGATCACCTGGGTGCCGCAGGGCATCGACTTGGCCGCCAGTTCCGGGACCAGACCGTTGAGGTAGGCGTTACCGGCGACCACGATGAACTTCGCCTTCACTTTGCCTTGCGGGGTATGCACCACCGGGCTGGCGCCGCGCTCGATGCGGGTCGCCGGGCTCTGCTCGTAGATTCTGCCGCCGAGCGACTCCACTGCCGCCGCTTCGCCGAGGGCGAGGTTCAGCGGATGGATGTGGCCGCCGCTCATGTCGAGCATGCCGCCTATATAGTTGTCGGTCGCCACCACCTCGCGGATGCGCTTGGCGTCCATGATCTCCAACTGGTTGTGGCCGTAGCGTTCCCACAACTGTTTCTGTGCGCGCAGGTGATCCATCTGCTTCTCGGTGAAGGCGGCGAACACCCCGCCGTCCTTCAGGTCGCACTGGATACCGTAGCGGGCCACACGCTCGCGGATGATGCGCCCGCCTTCGAAGGCCATCTCGCCGAGCAACTGCGCTTCGCGCTTGCCGACGGTGCGCTCGATCACGTCGATGTCGCGGCTGTAGCTGTTGACGATCTGGCCGCCGTTGCGCCCGGAA
>NZ_SCND01000400.1:0-5216 GCF_005503585.1 Pseudomonas sp. 2VD | reverse complement strand
CGCCAAACAGGTCGTATTCCGCCGGCTCGGCACTCTGGGCCGGTTCCGCGCTGCTGCTGGGGGTGATCTTCAGCGATGCGGTGGACCACCTGCTGGCCCTGCTCAGCGACTACGCGGCCATCGGCGCGCTGCTGATCGCCGGCGCCTTCGCCGCCTTCATCGCCTGGAAGCTCTGGCAGCGCCAGCGCCTGCTGTCGCGCAGCCGGCGGATTCCGCGAATCAGCGTGGAGGAACTGGAAAGCCTTCGCGAACAGGGGCAATTGCCGGTGATCCTCGATGTCCGCGCCCATCACGAAGACGAGCCGAGCGGCATTCCGGGAGCCATCCCGGTGGAACTGAACGTGTCGCTGAAGGACCTGCCCGGCGACCTCAGGGACGCCAGCATCGTCATCTATTGCGCCTGTCCCCACGAACTTTCCGCCGCGATGCTCGCCCAGCGCCTCAACGCCTCCGGCTTCACCCGCACCTGGGCGCTGGCCGGCGGCCTGGACGCCTGGCGCAAGGCCTACGGGCAGGTCGCGGCGAACGCCTGAGCGGTGCCCGCCGGGTTCAGCCCAGGGCCTGCACCGCCGCGCCGCCGGCTTGCCGCTGCGGCGCCGGCGAGGAGAACACCAGGTAGCCGTCCTCGACCTTACCGTAGCGCAGCAGCGCCAGGTCGAGGACGTAGTTCTGGTAAAGCTTCCAGGGCATCCGGTCGCCCTGCTTGGGCATGCGCTCGGCGGCGCGCTGGATGTAGCCGGAGTCGAGGTTGAGGAAGGGCTCCTCGCGCACGTCGCCGGTGCTGTCGCGGGCGGTCACCTGGCGCATGCCGGTGGCGTCCATGTGATTGATCAGGCGGCAGAAGTATTCGCTGGAGAGGTCCGCCTTGAGCGTCCAGCTGGCGTTGGTATAGCCGACCACCGCCGCCAGGTTCGGCAGGTCGCGCAGCATGATGCCGCGATAGCCCATGCTCTGGTTGACCTGGAACGGCTTGCCGTCAACCGCCAGCTCGGCGCCGCCGAACATCACCAGGTCGAGACCGGTGGCGGTGACGATGATGTCCGCCTCCAGCACCTCGCCGGTCTTCAGGCGAATGCCCCGCTCGACGAAGCGGTCGATGTGCTCGGTGACCACCGACGCCTTGCCCTTGCGCAGTACCTTGAACAGGTCGCCGTCCGGCACCGCGCAGACCCGCTCGTCCCACGGCTTGTAGCGCGGGCTGAAGTGGCGCATGTCGAAGCGCTTGCCCAGTTGCAGGCTGGCCAGCTTGAGCAGGACCTTGCGGACCAGGCCAGGGAAGGTCCTGGCGAGCATGAAGAAGACCATCTGCATGGCCACGTTGCGCGCCCGCGCCTGGCGGTAGATCCAGGTTTCCGGAAGGAAGCGGCGGAGGAAATTGGAGATCGCGTCCTTCTGCGGCAGGGTGATCACGTAGGACGGCGAGCGCTGCAACATGGTGACGTGGGCGGCCTTGTCGGTCAGCGACGGCACCAGGGTCACGGCGGTCGCGCCGCTGCCGATCACCACCACCTTCTTGCCGCTGTAGTCGAGGTCCTCGGGCCACAGCTGCGGATGGACGACCTGCCCGGCGAAGTCCTCGCGACCGACGAATTCCGGGGTATAGCCGGCCTCGTAGCGGTAGTAGCCGGTACACATCAGCAGGAACTGCGCGGTCATGCGCAGCGGCTCGGGCTCGTCACCGCGCTGCACGTCGAGGTTCCAGCGCGCATTGGCGGAATCCCAGTCGGCCCTGAGCACCCGGTGGCGGTAGCGGATCTTCCGGTCGATGCCGTTCTCCCGCGCGGTCTCCTCGATGTAGCGGCGGATCGAGGGACCGTCGGCGATGGCCTTGGGATCGCTCCATGGCTTGAAGTTGTAGCCGAGGGTGAACATGTCCGAGTCGGAACGGATGCCGGGGTAGCGGAACAGGTCCCAGGTACCGCCCATCGCCGCGCGCCCCTCGAGCAGGGCGAAGCTCTTGCCGGGGCAATGCTTCATCAGGTGGTAGGCGGCGCCGACGCCGGACAATCCGGCGCCGACGATGAGTACGTCCAGGTGTTCGACAGGCATAAGGTTCCTCGATCGGCGGAAGCGTCCAGCCGTCTGCTGGGCTGATGCCCTCCACCCTACAGAGGGGATGCCGCGCGGGTATCCCAACCTTCGTACTGCGATATCCGCAAAGTATGGACCCAGGCGTGGGAATCACCCATGCCGGCGTACCGGCATGGGTCGGGCGCTAGGACGCGCGGGAAGGTTTCTCCGGGGTCTCCGCCGCTACCGCGCCACGGTCTTCCAACTGGTCGGTCTGGAACAGCGTCTCCAGCTCGACCCGCGCCTCGCGAGCGCTTTTGATCAGCGCGTCGCGGTCGTTGTAGAACAGGTGCTGGGAGGCCAGGACCTCTTCGTCGTGCCGACGGAAACGACGGATCCGCGCGTCCGCCTGTTCCTCGCTCAGACCCAGGCCGCAGAGCACCATGCGGCTCATCTCCAGGCTGGAGAAGAAGGTCTCGCGCACCGGCTCGACCCCGGCGTCGAGCAACAGGTGGACGTGCTGGCGGTTACGCGCGCGGGCGATGATCTTCAGGTGCGGATACAGCTTGCGCACGCGCTTGGCCGTCTCGATGTTGGTCTCCGGGTCATCGGTGGCGATGACGAAGAACTCGGCCTTCTCTACCTGGGCCGCGCGAAGGATCTCCGGGCGCATCGGGTCGCCGTAGAAGATCGGGATCGCGCCGAGGGTACGGGTCAGCTCGATGGTCTCCACCGAGGTGTCCAGGGCGATGAACGGCACGCGCTGGGCGCGCAGCACGCGAGCGACGATCTGGCCCATGCGGCCGACCCCGGCGATCACCACGCGCGGGGTGTCGTCGTTGTCGATGCGTTCCATTTCCGGCGGCGGCTTCGTCGCCTCCGGCTCCTTCGCCAGCAGGCGCGCGAGGCCGAGTACCAGCAACGGGGTCAGGGCCATCGACAGGGTGATGGAAAGCACCAGCAGGTTGTGCAGGTCGTTCTGGAACAGGCTCTGGTCGCGGGCCATCTTGAACACGACGAAGGCGAACTCGCCGCCGGCCGCCAGGACCACGCCCAGGCGCAGCGCCGAGGCCTTGTCGAGGCCGCCGGAAATACGCCCGACGAAGTACAGCACCGGCGCCTTCAGGGCGATCAGCAGCACGGTCAGGCCGAGCACCATCCACGGCGACTTGAGCAGCAGGCTGATGTCCGCGCTCATCCCCACGCTGATGAAGAACAGGCCGAGCAACAGGCCCTTGAACGGCTCGATCTGCGCCTCCAGTTCGTGGCGGTACTCCGAGTCGGCCAGCAGCAGGCCGGCGAGGAAGGCACCGAGGGCCATGGACACGCCGGCCAGCTCCATCAGCAGCGCGGTGCCCATCACCACCAGCAGCGCAGTGGCGGTGGACATGTCCTGCAGCTTGGTCTGGGCGACGATGCGGAACACCGGGCGCAGCAGGTAGCGGCCACCGACCACCACCGCGGCGATGCTGCCGACTACCTTGAGGGTCTGGGTCAGTTCGCTGCCGCCGGCGTCGCTGTGCGCACCGCTGAGCAGCGGGATCATGGCGATCAGCGGGATCGCCGCGATGTCCTGGAACAGCAGGATGGCGAAGGCCAGGCGGCCATGGGGCTGGGTCAGTTCCTTGCGCTCGGCGAGGATCTGCAGGCCGAAGGCGGTGGACGACAGCGCCAGGCCCAGGCCGAGCACCACCGCGCTGTTCACCGGTTGGTCGAAGCCGACCAGGGCCACGGTGCCGATCACCACGCCGGTCAGCAGCACCTGCAGCAGGCCGACGCCGAACACCGACTTGCGCATCACCCACAGGCGCCGCGGCGACAGCTCCAGGCCGATGATGAACAGCAGCAATACCACGCCCATCTCGGAGATCTGCGCGACGCTTTCCGGGTTGTCCACCAGGCCCAGCACGCTGGGACCGATCAGCACGCCGGCCAGCAGGTAGCCGAGCACCGCGCCCAGTTGCAGGCGCTTGGCCAGCGGCACCATGAACACCGCCGCGATCAGGAAGACCACGCCGGACTGGAGAAAACTGCTTCCGTGTTCCACGCTCAACTCCCGCTGGCGGCGCTGGCGCCGAACCGGTCGCGGATGGTGGCGATGGTCTCCACATCCATGGCGATATAGGCCTGCTTGACGAAGGCGTCGTAGGGCAGTTCGTCGCCCAGCGGCTGCAGGTAGCGGGTGCAGTAGGCGAAACGCACGAACAGCGAGCCGGGCTCCGGCTCCTCGATGGTCATGTCGAGGCTGCCGCCGGCCACCTCGGCGCTCGGCTTGATGCTGTAGTGGGCACTGTCCGGCGCCTTCAGCACGACTTCGTCCTCGACCACCAGACCCGGCAGGTACAGGCGCCGGTGCAGGCGGTTGCCGTCATCGACGAGGATCTCGAAACGCTCCAGGCCGACGACGAAATACTGTGGCTCGCGCGCACGGCAGACCAGGCCTTCCCAGAGTTGCAGCCGGTCGAGGACCGGCAGGTCGACAAGCGTCCGGTCGTTGACCTGGACCAGGTGTTCGAATTGCATGTGGCTCACTTCCTGTTCGGTGCATGCGATAGGCGAGTTCTGACCGGCGATGGGTGCAGAAAGTTTTCCCGCTGCCGGCGAATCGCCAGACCGCAGGTCCGCAACGATCGCCGACAGGCATTCGAGGACGCCGCCGGGGCACCCGGCGGCACATCGACCTCACTCGGCGTCGATCTTCCAGGGAATCGGCGGAGCGCTCAAGCGCGGCCCTTCCAGGGCGTCGAGCCGGCCGAAGCGGGCATCCCCCTCCTCCCAGGCCTTCTGCGCCCGGGCGATCTCACCCTTGCTGTGGCCGACGAAGTTCCACCACATGAAGATCTCCGCGCCGAACGGTGCGCCGCCCAGCAACAGCACCCGCGCGCCAGGATCGAGTTGCAGTTGCAGGCCGTCGCGGCCGTCGCCCAGGTAGGCCAGTTCGTTCACCGCGAAATGCTCGCCGCCCACTTCCAACCCGCCTTCCAGCGGCAGCAGGCCGTACTCGAAGTGCGGGTCGAGCGTCAGTTGCAGGGTCGAGGCATCGTCGCAGGCCAGGTCGGCGCCGAGCAGCGGCGAGTAAAGCCGGCACGGCGCCTGCCGCCCGTCCAGAGCGCCGGCCAGCAGGGTGAAGGTGACCCCCTGCTCCTGCCAGCGCGGCAGGTCGGGATGATGGTCGAAGGCCGGGGCGATGTCGCGCTGCTCGTAGG
>NZ_SCND01000003.1:0-48053 GCF_005503585.1 Pseudomonas sp. 2VD | reverse complement strand
GAGTGATGGCCAGTCGGCCGGAATGGTGCAAGCCGCTGGCGGCCTGCCAGGCGGGGCTTCGCACGACGCTGCTGGAAGGCAAGCCGGAGCAGCTGTTGCGCCTGTCGATCCTGGCCGATGCCTGGCCGGTGGCCGGTAACCTGCAACTGTTCGAGCCGTTGCGTCGGCAACTGCGCGGTTTCGCCGACGGCGGCGAGCGCTGGCTGGCGGATATCGCGGCAGCGGCCCTGCAATTCGATACGCCGCTGACCTTCCTCGGCCAACTGAAGACCCAGGACGCCCGCCTCGATCTCAAGCGCGGCGGGATCTTCCCCATCGTCCACGGCATCCGCACCCTGGCCCTGCGCGAAGGCCTGGAAACCCGCGGGACCCTGGCACGGATCGAGGCGCTGAAGCGACACAAGGTCCTCGAAGCACGCCTGGCGGACGACCTGAGCGAGTCTTTCGAGCTGTTCCTGCAACTGCGCCTGACCCGCCAGTTGGCCGGCCAACGCGACGGTCGCCAGCAGGGCCTGGACGTCAGCGGCATGAGCCGCCACGATCGCGACATGCTGCGCTACGGCCTGCATGTGGTGAAGAAGTTCAAGCAGAGCGTGGCCCGTCAATTCCACCTGGAGACCCGATGAACACCATGGTCAAGTTGCCCGACAGCCGCTGGCCGGGCTGGCGCCGCCGGCTGTATTGGTGGATGCACGAGGCGGTCGAGGCGGAGGAAGTGATCTCCCTCGATCTCGAGACCACCAGCCTCGACCCGCGTCGTGCCGACGTCCTCAGCATCGGCGCGGTGCTGGTGCGGCGCGGCAAACTGGTCATGGGCGAGCGCCTGGAACTCTACGTCGAGCCGCCGCCGAGCCTGGACGCGGAGTCGATCCGCATCCACAAGCTGCGCCGCGCCGACCTGGAGGGACAGTTGCAGCTGGAGCAGGCCCTGCGCCAGTTGCTGGCGTTCATCGGCGACCGGCCGCTGCTCGGCTACTACCTGTCGTTCGATGTCGCCGTGCTGAACCGGCACCTGCGCCAGCTCTTCGACCGACAGTTGCACAACCCTTCCATCGAGATTTCGTCGCTGTACCACCGGAAGGTCAGCCGGCATTTTCCCGACGCACACATCGACCTGCGCTTCGACACCCTGGCGCGGGCCCTGGATGTGCCGGTCAGCGGTCGCCATACCGCCCTCGGCGACGCCCAGGCGGTGGCGCTGATGTTCATGCGCCTGCTCAAGGGGCCGGCGCCCAAGGTCATCCACTGAGGCTGGAGGGCGCGGATTTATTGAATCTTCGTTGCTCGGCGGGGGTCGAGAACTACAAGGGCGGAATCTGCCGCCCTTTGCCCCATGAGCCGAACAGGAGCGACGCCCATGAGTCTCGGTACGATTCTTCTGATCATCCTGATCCTGCTGCTGATCGGCGGCCTGCCGGTCTTTCCTCATTCGCGCAACTGGGGCTACGGGCCCTCGGGGATCGTCGGCGCATTGCTGGTGGTGCTGTTGGTCCTGTTGCTGCTGGGCATGATCTAGGGCCCGATCGGGAATGCCGTCGTGGTTGTCCGCCGTCCCGACGGGTATCGGCGGATAACGCCTCCGGCGTTATGCGCCCTACGCGGAGGGTTCCCAGCTTTCGCTCCGCCGTTGCGGCGGGGTATCGGCGGATAACGCCGTTGGCGTCATGCGCTCTACGTAGGATGGTTCGAAGCCTTCGCTTGGTGAAGGGCGGTTTCATCGCGGGGTCCGCCGGGCGCTTTTTTTTCCATCGACCGGCTTCACTTGCCTTGCGTCTCGCGCCAGACTGGCGCGCATGCCGATCCAGACGCTCGCCACCCTTGCCGATATCGACGCCGCCGAGTGGGACGCCTTGTTGCCTCCCGCCCAGCCATTCCTGCGTCATGCTTTCCTGTCCGCGCTGGAAGACAGCCGCAGCGTGACGCCCGCCACCGGCTGGCGCCCGGCCCATCGCGTGCTGCGCGATCCGCAAGGGCGCCTGTGCGCGGCGCTGCCGGCCTATGTGAAGGCGCACTCGTACGGCGAGTACGTGTTCGACTGGAGCTGGGCCGACGCCTGCCAGCGGGCCGGTATCCGCTACTACCCGAAGCTGCTGGTGGGGGTGCCCTTCACCCCGGTCGCCGGTGCGCGCCTGCTGGGCGAGGACGAAGGGTTGCAGGGGCTGCTCGCGTCCCTTGGCGAGGAGGCCGAGGCGAGCGGTCTGTCGAGCATCCATGTGAATTTCACCGACGCCCGGGCGGACACCTTGCTTGCCGCGCGTGACGGTTGGCTCGAACGCCTGGGCTGCCAGTACCACTGGCACAACCGCGGCTATCGGGACTTCCAGGACTTCCTCGAGGCCCTCAGTTCGCGCAAGCGCAAGCAACTGCGCAAGGAGCGCGAACAGGTCGGCGGACAGGGCATCGAGTTCGAATGGCGGGAAGGCGGCCAGTTGTCCGAACTGGAGTGGGATTTCGTCTATCTCTGCTATGCCAACACCTACCTGGTGCGCGACCGCGATCCCTACCTGAGCCGCGAGTTCTTCGGCCTGCTGGCCGAGCGCATGCCGGAGGCGATCCGCGTGGTCTTCGCCCACCAGCGTGGCAAGCCGGTGGCGATGGCGTTCAGCCTGGTCGCTGGAGACACCCTGTACGGGCGCTACTGGGGATGCCTGGCCGAGTTCGACCGGCTGCACTTCGAGACCTGCTTCTACCAGGGCCTGGAATTCGCCATCGGCGCCGGCCTGGCGCGCTTCGACGCCGGCGCCCAGGGCGAACACAAGCTGATCCGCGGTTTCGAGCCGGTGCTGACGCGCTCCTGGCACTACCTGGCGCATCCCGGTCTGCGCGATGCCGTGGCGCAGTTCCTCGAACAGGAGCGGGCGGGAGTGCGCGCCTACGCCGAGGAGGCCCACGGCCTGTTGCCCTACCGCCAGGCCTGAAGGGGGCCGGAACGATAGGGCGTGGCGTCCGCTCAGCCGTTGCTGGTGCTGCCGCCCCATTCGAGGAAGCGGATCTTGTGCAGCTCGCCGCTATGGTCCTCGTAGACCACGGTCACCGGCACTACGCCGGTCCTGGTCGAATTGTCGGTACGGTGCAGGACATTCTTCACGTCCAGTTGCATGCCGTAGTGGTATTCCTCGACCGGCAGGCCGCGGCCCGGGTCCTTGTCCACGTCCTGGGCGAAGGCCATGGGGGCGAGGCTGGTGATGACGGCGGACACGACAGAGGCAAGTTTCATTCTGTGATTCTCCGTAGCGATGGGGCGAAACCCCCGGTACCGAGCACTGGCATCCTTGGTCGTCCGTGGCCGACGCCAGGTGGACGGGGACGATGCGGCAGGCGTCGGGATCGAGCCGGGGCACGGGTTCGATAAGAACACCGTTTCGCTGGCGGAAAAAATCGAAGCGCGTGTTAGTCGAGATCGACGGCGGTGATGATTGCCGCGCAAAGGCCCGTTGCAGAGCCTTTGACAAGGTCACCCAAGCCGGGCGGCGCGAGCCGCCGCCCGGTGCCGAGGCTTCAGTCGACGCCGACGAAGCCGCCGGTCTGGTGTTGCCAGAGGCGCGCATAGAGGCCGCCATGGGCGAGCAACTCGGCATGCGTGCCGCTTTCAGCGATGTGGCCCTTGTCCAGCACCACCAGGCGGTCCATGCGCGCAATGGTCGACAGGCGGTGGGCGATGGCGATCACCGTCTTGCCCTGCATCAGGGTCTCCAGGCTTTCCTGGATCGCCGATTCGACTTCCGAGTCCAGCGCCGAGGTCGCTTCGTCGAGGATCAGGATCGGCGCGTCCTTGAGCAGCACCCGGGCGATGGCGATGCGCTGGCGCTGGCCGCCGGAGAGCTTCACTCCGCGTTCGCCGACATGGGCGTCGAAGCCGCGGCGGCCCTCGGCGTCGCTGAGCAGCGGGATGAACTCGTCGGCGCGAGCCTTGCGCACCGCTTCCATGAGTTCCGCGTCGCTGGCGCCGGGCCGGCCGTAGAGCAGGTTGTCGCGGATCGAACGGTGCAACAGCGAGGTGTCCTGGGTGACCATGCCGATCTGCGCGCGCAGGCTTTCCTGGGTCACCCCGGCGATGTCCTGGCCATCGACCAGGATGCGTCCGCTCTCCAGGTCGTACAGGCGCAGCAGCAGGTTGACCAGGGTCGACTTGCCGGCGCCGGAAGGTCCGACCAGGCCGATCTTCTCGCCGGGCCGGACCTTCAGGTCGAGACCCTGGATCACGCCGCTGCCCTTGCCGTAGTGGAAGGCGATGTGCTCGAACTCCACCTCGCCGCGCTCTACCCGCAGCGGCCGGGCGTCCTCGCGGTCGACCACCTTGCGCGGCAGGGCGATGGTCTGCATGCCATCCTGGACCTGGCCGATGTTCTCGAAGATGCCGCCGACCACCCACATGATCCAGCCGGACATGTTGTTGATGCGGATCACCAGCCCGGTGGCCAGGGCGATGGCGCCCACCGAGATCAGCTCCTGGCTCCACAGCCACAGGGCCAGGCCGGTGGTGCCGGTGATCAGCACGCCGTTCATCACCGTGATGGTCACGTCCATGGAGGTCACTACGCGCCCGGCGCGTTGCGACTTGAGGGTCTGGTCGCCGATCGCTTCGCGGGCGTAGTCCTCTTCCTGGCGGGTGTGGGCGAACAGCTTCAGCGTGGTGATGTTGGTGTAGCCGTCGACGATCCGCCCCATCAGCTTCGAGCGCGAATCCGAGGCCTCCACCGAGCGGCGCTTGACCTGGGGAACGAAGTAGGCGAGGGCGCCGACGTAGGCGAACACCCACAGCACCAGAGGGATCATCAGGCGCCAGTCGGCCTCGGCGAACAGCACCAGGGCGCTGACGGTATAGATCAGCACGTGCCAGAGGGCGTCCACCACCTGCACCGCCGAATCGCGCAACGAGTTGCCGGTCTGCATGATGCGCTGGGCGATGCGCCCGGCGAAATCGTTCTGGAAGAAGCCGAGGCTCTGCTTGAGCACGTAGCGGTGGTTCTGCCAGCGGATCAGGTTGGTCATGCTCGGGTTGATGCTCTGGTGCACCAGCATGTCGTGCAGGGCGTTGAACAGCGGGCGCAGGACCAGCGCCACCACCGCCATCCAGATCAGTTCGTTGGCGTGCACGCGGAAGAACTCCGCGCTGGGCGTGCTCTGGGCGAGATCGACGATGCGACCGAGATAGCTGAACAGCGCCACCTCGATCAGCGCGACGATCAGGCCGACCGCCAGCAGGGCCAGGAACACCGGCCAGACCTGGCGCAGGAAGTAGACATAGAAACGCAGCACTTCGCTGGGCGGCATGCGTTCGGAAGCGCTGCGGAACGGGTCGATCAGACGTTCGAAACGACGATAAAGCATGATGGCTCTCTTCTGGAGCGGGCCCGTCCTGGGCCCGCCGGATCAAGCCCCTGCGGCTGGACTCAGAGGCGTTTGGCGGACAGGATCACCACGTCGTCGCTCGGCACGTCGGCGAAGCCGTTGCGGCGGGTGGTGGGAACCTTGGCGATCTGGTCGACCACGCCCATGCCACGCACCACCTTGCCGAACACCGCATAGCCGAAGTCGCGGGCACCATGGTTGAGGAAGTCGTTGTCGGTCAGGTTGATGAAGAACTGGCTGGTGGCCGAATCGACCACGCCGGTGCGGGCCATGGCGAGGGTGCCGCGCTCGTTGAGCAGGCCGTTGTCGGCCTCGTTCTTGATCGGTGCGCGGGTCTTCTTCTCCTGCATGCCGGCGCTGAAGCCGCCGGTCTGCACCATGAAGCCCGGGATCACGCGGTGGAACAGGGTGCCGTCGTAGTAGCCGCTGTCGACGTACTCGAGGAAGTTCTTCACGCTGATCGGCGCCTTGGTCGGATCGAGTTCTACCTCGATCTCGCCGAGGCTGGTGGCGATCAGGACGTGCGGCTTGGCGGCAGGCGTGGCGGCCAGCAGGGAACCGGCGAAGAGCAGGGTGCAGGTGGCGATCAGGAGACGTTTGAGCATGGTTGTTCCTTGGTTTTATCGATATCGGCGAGGAAGCCGAGCAGGGTGGTGTTGAAAATCTCGGGTTGGTCCATCGGCGTGGCGTGGCGGGAGTCCTCCACCACCACCAGGCGGGCGTCGGCGATCCGCTCGCAATAGGCCTGCTTCAGCGATACCGGCGTGTAGTCGCGATCCGCGCTGATCACCAGGGTCGGACAGGCGATCTCGGCCAATCGTTCCTGCACGCCCCAGCCGATGATCGCGTCGAGGCTGGCCAGGTAGGCGCGCTTGTCGTTCTCCGCCCAGCGTGCCTCGATCTTTTCTCGCAGCCCGGCCTGTTCCGCCTTGGGAAACAACAGCCGGCCGAGGGCGCGGCCGATGGTCCGCAGGCTGAGCAGGCGCGAGAGGAGCCTGCGCTTGGCCACTTCCAGGTGTTCGCGGGGCTTGCGCGGGATGACTTCCGGAGTGCTGTTGACGATGGTCAGGCTGCGCAGCAGGTCGGGGCGGTCGCAGGCCAACTGGAAGCCGATCATCCCGCCCATGCTGATGCCGACCAGGTGCACCGGGCCGCAGCCGAGCCGGTCGAGCAGCGCCGCGCAGTCCTCGGCGAAGCCGGCCATGCTGTAGCCGCCGCGCGGCTTGCCGGAGCGGCCGTGGCCACGCAGGTCCGGGACCAGCAGGCGGTAGTGGCCCAGCAGGGCCGGCAACTGGTATTCCCAGTCGCGGGCGCTCGAACCGAGACCGTGCAGCAGCAGGACCGGCGCGCGCTCGGTGGGACCGGGGTGGTCGTCGTAGACGAGGGTGCAGTCGCGGTGCTGGAAGTCAGGCATCTGCGTTCACTCGGCGGCCGGTTCGGGCGCCGCGAAGGGCGCGTTGAGCGGTACGTTGGCGAACGACTTGAGCATTTCCATGAGGATCTGGCTGGCCGGGCCGAGCGGCTTTTCCTTGTTGGTGTAGAGGTAGAAGCGGCTCTGCCGCACGCCGCCCTGGCTCAGCGGCAGCGGCTTGAGTTGGCCGCTCTGCAATTCGCGCTCGATGATGTGTCGCGGCAGCCAGGCGAAGCCCAGACCGTTGCCGACGAAGGTCGCCGCGGTAGCCAGGCTGCCCACCGTCCAGCGCTGTTCGGCGCCGAGCCAGCCGTGGTCGCGCGGCTGTAGCCGGCCGCTGTCGCGGATCACCACCTGCATCTGGGTTTCCAGGTCCTGGTGGGTCAGCTCGCGTTGCAGGCGGTGCAGCGGATGGTCGGGGTGGGCCACGGCGACGAACTCGACCACGCTGAGGTCGGCGCCGAGGTGGCCGGGAATGATCAGGCCGCTGATCGCCAGGTCGGCGGCGCCCTGGATCAGCGCTTCCTCGACGCCGGAGAGCACTTCCTCGCGCAGCAGCACGCGACAGCCGCGGCTCTGCGGCATGAAGGCGGACAGCGAGCGGACGATCCGCGCGGTGGGGTAGGCGGCGTCCACCACCAGACGCACCTCGGGCTCCCAGCCCTGTTCCATGTGGTGGGCCAGTTCCTCCAGTTGCCCGGCCTGCTTGACCAGTTGCCGCGAGCGGCGCAGCAGCACTTCGCCGGCCTCGGTCAGCACCGCCTTGCGTCCGTCGATGCGCAGCAGCGGCACGCCGAGCTGTTCCTGCATGCGCGCCACGGTATAGCTGATCGACGATTGCGAGCGGTGCAGGGCTTCCGCGGCCTGGGCGAAGCCGCCGTGGTCGACCACCGCCTGCAGGGTCCGCCATTGGTCCAGGGTTACGCGTGGCGCTTTCATTTCCGCCTCCTCGAATGCAGGGATGCCTCGCCGGCGTTTCCGCGGCCGGCAGGCGATGACGAGTGCGCCGGAGGGGCGACTTCGCTTATCGTGTCGTCGGCATCCTGTACGGGATGGCTGTCCATTCTCTTGACGTACGGGATGCCGTGGTTTTCAGGGTGTTGCCATTTTTCCATCTGTCGCTACCGGGAGTCCGGCCATGAAAAGGCTTTGCTGTTTCGCACTATCGCTGCTGCCCCTGTCCGCTTTCGCCTATCCGATCGAGGTCGACCCGCAACTCAACGGCACCGAGGTCTCCTACAGCACCCAGGACATCGGTCGCGACATGGGCGCCATCCTCCTCACCAACCTGGGTGGCCAGGCGGCGGAATGCACGGCGGTGTTCCGCAACGGCCCGGAGACCCCGAAAGTGCGCAAGGGCGTGATCCAGCCCGGGCAGAACAGCAACTTCACCGCGCAGTTCGGCCGCGACATCATCAAGTTGCGGATCAAGCTGACCTGCAAGATCGCGAAATAGAGCGTTCTCTCACCGAAAGACTAGGTGTTGCCTGTTTATAAATCAATATGGTCGATATTTAACAGCGATTTTTTCAACTTTTTAATCGATTAATCATTCTCTACCCTCACCTCCATCGTTGTATCGCAGTGGGTGGAGGTCGAGTCATGTCCCGTGTCCTGGTTATCGAGAGCAGTGCCCGCCAACGGGGCTCGGTTTCCCGCCTGCTGACGGCGGAATTCATCTCCCACTGGAAAGCCGCGCATCCCGCTGATCGCTTCCAGGTCCGCGACCTGGCGCGCGAGCCGCTGCCGCACCTCGATGAATTATTGCTGGGAGCCTGGACCACTCCCTGCGATGGCCATAGCGCTGCGGAAAGGCGCGCCCTCGAGCGTTCCAATCGCCTGACCGAGGAGTTGCGGATAGCGGACGTGCTGGTGCTGGCGGCGCCGATGTACAACTTCGCCATTCCCAGCAGCCTGAAGAGCTGGTTCGACCATGTGCTGCGCGCCGGCCTGACCTTCCGTTACGCCGAGCAGGGGCCGGAAGGCCTGCTACAGGGCAAGCGCGCCTTCGTTCTCACCGCCCGCGGCGGAATCTACGCCGGCGGCGGTCTCGACCACCAGGAACCCTATCTGCGCCAGGTGCTGGGCTTCGTCGGCATCCACGACGTCACCTTCATCCACGCGGAGGGCATGAACATGGGCCCGGAGTTCCGTGAGAAAGGCCTGGCGCGAGCCCGCGAGCGGATGCTGCAGGCGCTGGAAACGAACACTTCCCTTTGCGTCCCTCTGCCAACGCTCCGGTGATTGGACGCAGCACCCGGTCGAACCCCTTCCCCCCGCGTGTTCGACCGGGTTTTTTTATTTCGCGATGGTTCCAGGCCCCGGGTTCCGGAGCGCAGACAGTCTGGCAGGGGCTTTCGCGCTGGCGTTGTCGCATCGACACGGGTGAACGGCGCCAGGGGGCAGCGGGGCCTGCTGCAAGGAGGACGGTGGACCCTGCCCGCAGAATGCTGTTGGCGGGCCGTGCATTGCGCCACCCGCCTCGCCGGTCCGGATGTTCAGTCGGTGCGTGCGCCCAGCAGATGTTCGATCCGTTCGATCACGCTTGCCGCTGTGGTGGCGCCTGAACTGAGTTGCTTCAGATCACCAGCCAGGTCAAGCAGAAGGGTGGGGAATGCGCGTACGCCCCACTCTCCGCACTGGGCGAATTGCCGATAGACGGCTTGCCGTGCAGCGGCAGTGGCGAAATGCACGCGGAAGTCTTCGAACGATAGCGAAGCGTCTTCGCAAATGGATCTATAAAAGTCCACGTTCTTGGGGTCCTCGCCTTCGACATAGAACTTGCACTGCACGGCAGAGAAAAATGCCAGGGTCGCGGAGGCGACAGGCCGCTTCTGGTCGAGCATTTGCTCGGCGACCACAACGGCTCGGCAGGCAGGCTCCGTGTCATAGTCGAAATGCTTTGCCGACAGCAGGGAAAAACCGAATGGTTGACCGGTGACCTTGGCGATATGGGTCCATTCCCGGCGTAGAAACTCCCGGAACTCCGGTCCCCATGCGTCGCCCCCGCCCGCGCGCAGGCCGCCCATGGTGAGGGTGAAGCCGATACCCTTCTGTTCGCAGTACCGTGCGAGTTCTTCGAGCGTGGAGGAAATACCCCAGCACCAGGAGCACATGGGGTCGCCGATGTACCTGAGCGTGACTTCGCCGCCAGGGGCCTGCTTCGCCCCCTGGGGGAGGATGGGAGCAGCGTCGGGAATCCGGCAACTGCCGGTGGCCGGATCGCAGTTCATGAGTGTCATGGTTGGAGTCCACAGGTTGAGGCTGTATGGAGGTCTGCCGCGGCTATCGCGACGCCAGCGCAGTGCCGGCCAGCCAATAGGTCGTCACGGGGCCCAGAACAGTTCGGCATAAGCCCTCTCGTCGAGCAGCGCATCCAGTTGCCCCGGGTTGCTGAGTTTGACCCTGAAGAACCAGCCGGCGCCCAACGGGTCGGTGTTGGCAAGCGTCGGGGTGTCGCGCAAGGCCGCGTTGACGGCGATGATTTCGCCGGAGACGGGGGTGTACAGGTTCGTCACCGCTTTGTCCGACTCGATCTCGGCCGCGGCGGCTCCCTGCGCCAACGTCTCGCCGACGTTGGGCAGGATCACCGAAATCAGGTTGCCCAGGCCGTCCAGTGCCCGTGGGGTGACGCCGACGACAACGCTGTCGATAGCGTGGCCATCGAGGGTGTCGGCGAGGCGAACCCAGTAATGGTCTTTGGAAAATTGCATGGACACGGTCGTCTCCCGTTCAACCTGGAAAAACAGAGGTTATGCTGGCGCCCCCAGGCGTTTCTGGTCGGCGCCTGCGACTTTCGACGCCCAAGGCGTCGCAGCCTGGCCCTAGGCCGTCAGGGCGGCGACCTTGTCTTGTGCGTATTCCCGCAGTGTCCGCGGTCTCTTGCCGGTGAGCTTCATGACATCGTCGGTCACCAGGCTCATCCAGCCTTGGCGCACCGGGTGGAAGATCGAGGCCATGTGCGCCGCATTGGCGGCGGGCACACCGTTGTTCTCCAGCATGTCGATGAACGCCTTGTCCGATGTCGCGGCGTATCGCACGGGCTTGCCGGTCACTTCGGACAGAATCGCCGCGGCATCGGCATAACTGAGCGCTTCGGGACCGGTGAGGTTGAATGCTTTGCCGTCGAAAGCGGTTGAGGTGAGCGCGGCGATGGCGCTGGCCGCAATATCGCGCACATCGATGAAACTGGTCCTGCTATCGCCGGCTGGCAAGGCGATCTGACCCTGGTCGAGGCCGGCTTTCCAGAATTGATGGAAATTGTCGGAGAACCAGTTCGGCCGCAAGATCACATGGGGCGTGCCGGATTTCTCCAGCAGGATTTCCATTTGGCGCATGGGGTTGGCGTCATTCGCATCCACGCCAAAGGCGCTCTGGAAGACTATTTTCACCTTGCGGCTTGCGGCGGCTTCGACGAACGGCAGGAGCAGATCGCGTACGTTTAGGTAGCCGGCGGGCAGGAGCATGTAAGTGCGATCCACACCCTCCAGGGCGGCGGCGATGGTTTCCGGTTTGCCGAAATCGAAGGGCGTACTCTCGACTCCATCCATTTTCCGATTTGCGCGGGAAGCGGCCTTGACGGCCTCTCCCTTGGCCAGCAGGCCTTCGACTAACGGCTTGCCGACTGTTCCCGTCGCACCTAGAACAAGAATTTTCTTCGACATATCGATCTTCAGGATGTCCGCCTCGAGCAGCGGGACGCGTTCAGGAAAGTCCAGGGGGGCTGACGTCGGCTGCGAAACCCAGCCACGGGTCTCGTCTGCGCTAGCGCTGGCGTCAGTCCGCGTAGAACCGGTACCTAGCGAGGGCTCAGCACTGGTCGGGGTGTTCCTCCAGTCCTTCGGCCTGTAGCGCGGCCCTGACTGCCGGACGGGCTGCAGTCCTGGCCATGAAATCCATCAAGGCTGGGAATGGGGCCAGCGAAATGCCGAATTGGGGGCACCAGCGCGTAAGGGCGAAGAGATGTGCGTCCGCGACGGAGAACTCGTCACCCAGGATGTATGGGCGGCCGTCCGCGAGGAGGTTGTTCAGGTAGGCCACTTTGGCTATCACTGGGCGCTGCGCGGCCGTGGGGTCGTCCGAAGGGGAGAGGTAGAACAGCGGGGTGAAGGACTTGTGGTAATCCGAAGAGAGGTAATTCAGTATCTCGTGCAAACGGCTGCGTTCCAGCGTTCCGTTGGCTGGCACCAACGTTGGGGCGTAGCGATCCGCGAGGTATTGGCTGATGGCGGCGCCTTCGGTCAGCAAGCCGCCTTCGAACTCGAGGGCGGGCGCCGTGCCCTTCGGGTTGATCTGGAAGTAATCGCCGCCCGAGGCGGTCTTGTGCTGCCACAGGTCGACCTTGGCCAGTTCGTGAGGCACGTTGGCCTCGCGAAGCACGATGTGGATGGCCAGCGAGCAAGAGCCGGGGGAGTAGTACAGTTTCATGATCGATATCCTTCGAGGTAGTTGCAGGTTCAAGCGACGCGCGCAGGGTGCGCCGGTGATTCATCGGCGCCTGGCTCAGGCGTGCAGCTGTTGTCCGATCCTGGCGACGCGAGCGGCGTAGAGCTTCACGGTCTCGAGATCGCCGCTGGGAATGGCCTGGGCATCCGCGTCGGACGGCGACTGCACCAGCGCGCCGACCGAGGCGCCGAGGTTGTTGATATCCGCGCGGCTCGAGGCCGAGGTGTTGGCGGGAGCCAGGCCCAGGCTGACCCAGATGCCGCCGTGCTGGGACGCCAGCGTGTGCATGAGGATCAGGGAAACCTGCTTGTCGCCGTTCAGGCTTGCGCTGTTGGTGAAGCCGCCGAAGACCTTGTCCTGCCACTGCCGAACAAACCACTTCTTGGAAGTGGCGTCCGCGAACTTCTTGAATTGCCAAGGCACCGAGCCCATGTACGTGGGCGCGCCGAAGAGGATGGATTGCGCCTGGTCGAGCAGGTCCCAGGCTGCCTCGGGAATGTTGCCCTCGCTATCGATCTCGATCAGCGAAGCCTGTGCGCCTTCCGCCGCCGCTTGTGCTACGCGCTTGGTATGGCCATATCCGGAGAAATAAACAACGACTGCTTTTGACATGATGGTTCCCTGGTGGGTGGACGGAAGGAACCATAATTGGGATTGAGAATAAGAAAAATATTATCCAAAGTTACTCTTGGTTCAATAATCGCGAACAATCTATGGACAAACTCACCGCCATGGCCACCTTCGTGAAGGTGGTGGACGCCGGCAGCTTCACACGCGCGGCCGATGCCCTGGGCCTGCCGAAAGCTCGCGTTTCGCAGCGCGTCAGCGATCTTGAAAAGCATCTAGGCGTGCGCTTGCTCAATCGTACGACCCGTGCCCTGAGCCTTACGCACGATGGCAGCGCGTACTTCGACAAATGCCAGGTCCTGCTGCAGCAGATAGACGAACTGGAGGCCACGCTCAGGGGCGGGACGGCGACGCCCATCGGCCGGCTCAGAGTGGACTCCCTGATCACCATCGCCCGATGGGTGATCGCTCCAAGGCTGCACGACTTCCAGGCGCGCTACCCGAGGATCCAGCTGCGGCTGAGTAGTTCGGACCGGATCAGCAATCTGCTGGAGGACGGCATCGATTGCACGATCCGGGGAGGTGCGCTCAAGGACTCCAGCATGATCGCCAGGCATCTTTGCGACATCCAGATGGGCTTGTATGCCTCGCCCGAGTACCTGGCCTCCATAGGCGGCGTAGACAGTCCGGACGATCTATCGCAGTTCAGGCGGTTGAGCTGGTTCAGCGGCAGGGAGCGCAACCCGTTCATGTGGGAGCTGGAGTCCGGCCCGGAGCGTTTCGTGGTGCAGTCCGGCGATGGAATGCAGTTCGACGAACCCGACGTGGCTATTTCGGCCTGCGTGGCGGGCAGCGGCATCTGCCCTGGCGCCCCATTCGCGGTGGCTGGATTCGTACGCGCAGGGAAACTTGTTCCGGTACTGCCGCAATGGCACTTTTCTGCGGCGCCGGTGCATGTCATCTACCCGGGCTCCAGGCACCTGTCGGTTCGTGTGCGCTGCTTTGTGAACTGGGTCATGGAACTGTTCGCGGAGAACCCCGAGATACAGCTCACGCCCATCGCGCTGGCGCTCGAGTCCGGCCTCGCGCAACGAACCTGAGGCCCGCCGCCGCCATTCCGGGGCAGCTCGTACCTTCCGCTATCCGGTGTGCGTGACCCGGATGCAAGGCTCGGCGGGTTCAGCCCCGGTTAGCGGACAAGCCGTTGTCCGGGACCGGCCGGTTCCTGGCGCCGAGTCGCGCCGACAGCACGATGGCGAGGACGATCAGGGCGCCGCCGAGGAACATCCGCGGCCCCGGTGTCTCATGGAACAACAGCCAGGCGAAGGCGATCCCGTAGACCGGCTCCAGGGCGAATACCAGCGCCGCGGTGCGGGCCTTGACCACCGCCAGGCTGGCCACGAACAGGCTGTGCGCCAGGCCGGTGCAGAACACGCCCAGCAGGGCCAGCCAGAGCCAGTCGAGAGCGGGTAGCGCCGGTAGTTCGCCGACCGCGAACGGCAGCAGGCACAGGGCGACTACCAGGTTCTGCCAGAGCGCCGCCTGCACCGGGCCGACCTGCCCGCTGTTGCTGCGGTTGGCCAGCGACAGCAGGGCGAACAGCAGGCCGGAAAGGATCGCCCAGAGCAGGCCGAGGGTGGCGCCGCTGGCGAGGTCGAAGTTCGGCGTGACCAGCACCAGGCCAAGGCTGACCAGGACTACCAGCAGTCCTTCCGCGAGATGAATGCGCTCGCGGAAGAGCAGCCCTTCGAGGATTACCGTGAAGGCCGGGAAGCTGGCGAAGCCGAGGGTGGCGATGGCCACGCCGGCGGTCTTCACGGCGATGAAGAAACTCACCCAGTGCCCGGCCAGGAGCAGGCCGCAGAGCGCCAGGCGCAGCCATTGCGCGGATCCCAGGGCGCGCCAGGCCTGGCCCGCGAGGCGGGCGAAGAGGCCGAGGGCGAGCACCGCGAACAGCGCGCGACCGAACACGATCACCCCGGGGGAGGCGCTGGCCAGCTTGCCGAACACCCCGGTCAGGCCGAAGAGGAGGGCGCCGCCGTGCAGGGCGGCGAGGGCGGAACGTCGATTCATGGGGATCCTTCAGGCCAGGCGCGCACCGTTGGGCAGGGGCTTGTCGAAGCCGGCCAGGACCACCTTGTCCTCGCTATCGTAGACCCCGGTGACCAGGACCTCCGAGCGCACCCCGGCGATCTGCTTCGGAGCGAAGTTGCAGACGCAGAGGACCTGACGGCCGACCAGTTCCTCGGCCTGGTAGTGCGCGGTCAGTTGCGCACTGGAGGTGCGCAGGCCGAGCGGGCCGAGGTCGACCTCGAGGATGTAGGCGGGTTTGCGTGCCTTGGGGTTGGGCGCGGCGCCGAGGATGGTGCCGACGCGCAGTTCGACGCGTTCGAAATCCTGCCATTCGATGATGTCCATGCTGACTCCTGGTCTGTCGATGGGCAGAGAGTAAGGAGTCGCGACGGATTTGTCTGTCGTGCGGCTAGCCGGTTTTGTCGCGGGACTCGCGACGCAATTGCCGCGGGGTGACGCCGAACTCGCGGACCAGCGCCGCGGTGAAGGCGCTCTGCGAGGCGTAGCCGACCCGGGCGGCGATCTCGCCCACCGCCAGGCTGCTCTCCAGCAGCAGTTCGTGGGCCTGGTGCAGGCGCCGGCTGCGCGCGTAGTCCATGGGCGTCTGCCCGGTCTCGGCGAGGAACAGGCTGTGGAAGCGCGCCACCGAAAGACCGGCCAGCCGTGCCAGGTCGGCGACCTGCAACGGATGGGCGGCATGGCGGTCGAGGTAGGCGTCCAGGCTGGCCAGCGGCAGGCGGGGCTGCTGGCGCGGCGGCTGGCGCTCGCTGGCCAGGCTGGCGAGGAGCAGGCCGGCGCCCTGGTGGGCGATCACCGGGTCGTTGATCGGGCCGCTGGCCAGCCAGTTCACCAGTTGGCCCTGGGCGGGCGTCAGCGACAGCGCCTGCGGTCGCTCGAACAGCCGCCGACCGGCTTCGGCGTGTTCGCCCAGGCCCAGCAGCAGGCTGCCGTCGCAGGGCAGGTCGAGGACCAGGCATCGGCTGCCGGCGGGACTCGAGCAGGCATGCCGGGCTTGCGCCGGCACCACCGCGAAGGTCTGCCGCAACACGCGGCTGCCGCGCCCCTCGACCTCGAACTCGAGGCAGCCGCTGAGGCCCAGGACCAATTGGGCATGGTCATGGCTGTGGACGATCTGGTCGTGGCTGTAGTGGCGCAGGGAAAGGATCGAACCCATGGCGAAGCTCCCGGAGGCAGGCGCCCAGTCTACCCGCTGGCGCCGGCGACAGACAGTCGCGCCCTGTCACGCAACGGTCGCCGGCCTGTCACAGTCGTTTCACCGGCGCCGTCCAAGATCGGAAAAACACCGTCGGAGACCCGCCGATGAGCACCGCGCAACGCTTCACCTCGAACCGCAAGCAGCGGGTTCGGACCCTGTGGATCTCGGATGTCCACCTGGGGACGCGGGATTGCCAGGCCGAACACCTGGCGGCGTTCCTCAAGCGCTACCACGCCGATCGCATCTACCTGGTGGGCGACATCATCGACGGCTGGAAGCTGCGCGGCGGCATCTACTGGCCGCAGGCGCACACCAACGTGATCCGCCGCCTGCTCACCCTGAGCAAGCGCGGCACCGAGGTGATCTACGTCACCGGCAACCATGACGAATTCCTGCGCCGCTATTCGAGCCTGATCCTCGGCAACATCCGCCTGGTCGACGAGGCGGTGCACAGTACCGCCGACGGCCGCAAGCTGCTGGTGATACACGGCGACCAGTTCGACGTGATCACCCGCTACCACCGCTGGCTGGCGTTCCTCGGCGACTCCGCCTACGAGTTCACCCTGCTCCTCAACCGTTGGCTGAACCACTGGCGGCGGCGCTGGGGCTACGGCTACTGGTCGCTGTCGGCGTACCTCAAGCACAAGGTCAAGACCGCGGTGAACTTCATCAGCGACTTCGAGGAAGCCATCGCCCACGAGTGTCACAAGCGCGGGCTCGACGGGGTGGTCTGCGGGCACATCCACCATGCCGAGATCCGCCGCATCGAGGGCGTCGACTACCTCAACTGCGGCGACTGGGTAGAATCCTGCACGGCGCTGATCGAACATTGGGACGGCAGCATCCAGCTCTACCGCCTGGCCGAGGAGCAGGCGCGGCTGGCGGCGCAGGCCGCGGCGGTCGAGCCGGCGGCATGAGGCTATTGATCGTCAGCGACGCCTGGTTACCGCAAGTCAACGGAGTCGTCACCAGCCTGCTGGCCCTGCAGCGCGAGCTGGAACTGCTGGGCCACCAGGTACGGGTGCTGTCGCCCGCCGACTTCCGCTGCCTGCCCTGTCCCAGCTATCCGGAAATCCCCCTGGCCTGGAATCTCTGGCGCCTCGGCGGGCTGATCGAGGCCTTCGCCCCGGATGCCGTGCACCTGGCCACCGAGGGGCCGCTCGGCTGGGCCGCGCGGCGCTGGCTGGGCAAGCGCGGCCTGGACTTCACCTCGGCGATCCATACGCGTTTTCCCGAATACCTGCGTGACCGCTGTCCGTGGCTGCCGCTGTCCTGGGGCTATGCCTTCCTGCGCGCCTTCCATCGGCCGAGCCGGGCGGTGCTGGTGAGCACCCCGCGCCTGCGCGACGAGTTCTGCGCCTGGCGCTTCCAGCACCTGCGGCTGTGGCGCAAGGGCGTCGATACCGAACTGTTCCATCCCGCCGAGACACCCGCGGCGGAAGAGCGGCCGCCGGTGTTCCTGTATGTCGGGCGGCTGGCGACGGAAAAGAACCTGGAGGCGTTCCTCGATCTCGAACTGCCGGGCGAAAAATGGCTGGTGGGCGACGGCCCGCAGCGGGCGGCGCTGGAGCAGCGCTATCCACAGGCGCGTTTTCTCGGCTACCGCCATGGCCGCGCACTGGCCGACGCCTACCGGGCGGCCTCGGTGCTGGTGTTTCCCTCGCTGACCGATACCTATGGCCTGGTGATGCTCGAAGCACTGGCCTGCGGCGTGCCGGTGGCGGCCTTCGCCGTGCCGGGGCCGCTGGATGTATTGCAGCAGGGCGTGACCGGGGTCATGCACGAGGATCTTGGCGAAGCCTGCCGCCAGGCGCTGGCGCTGGATCGCCAGGCCTGCGGGCGCTGGGCGCGGGAGCAGTCCTGGCGGGTTTCGGCGGAGGAGTTCCTGGCGCTGCAGGCGAGCGGTCCGCGGACTGCGCCGGAATGGCGCGACGAACTGCCGGCGGCGCTCGACGAACTCAGAGGATGACCTTGTCGCGTAGGCGCTCGGCGGCCTGTTGCAGGGCCTGGATGACCCGTTCCTTGTCGTAGTTCTGGATGTTGTTGGTGTCCAGGTACATGGAGAAGCCGGGCAATTCGTGCTCGACGTAGCTGGGCGCGGCGCCGAGGTCGCGGCGCGAGTCCACCACCTGGTAGATCTGCACCGGGCGGCTGAAGCCCTTGACCGCGATCTGGCCCTTGTCGCGGCACATGATCACGTCCTTGATCAGCGAGTAGGTCTCGTGGGAAATGAGGATTTCGCCGGCTTCCGAGGCGCTTTCCAGGCGGCTGGCGAGGTTCACCTCGCGGCCGATGATGGTGTAGTCCATGCGCGTGTCGGCGCCGAAGTTACCCACCGTGCAATAGCCGGTGTTGATGCCCATGCGGATTTCCAGCGGCTTGGTGATGCCCTGGGCCCGCCACTGCTGGCGCAGCACCTTCATGTGCTTGCGCATGGCGATGCCCATCGATACCGCAGCCACCGCGTCCTTCTTCGCGCCCTGAGTGCTGGGGTCGCCGAAGAACACCATGACGCAGTCGCCGACGAACTTGTCGATGGTACCGCCGTACTTGAGGGCGATCTTCGACATTTCGTTGAGGTAGTTGTTGAGCAGGTCGGTCAGGGCCTCGGCTTCCAGTTCCTCGGATAGCTCGGTGAAGCCGCGGATGTCGGAGAAGAACACGGTGAGCTTCTTGCGCTGGGTTTCCAGGCGCACGCTCTTCTTGCCGCTGAAGATCATTTCCCAGACCTGCGGCGACAGGTACTTGGCCAGGTTGCGCGCGAGCCGCGCGGCCTTTTCCTGCTCGCGGGCGATCTCCTGGCGCACCTGGGCCAGGCGCAGGCCCTGCTGGTGGCCGAAGAAGGCGGTGATGCAGATGTACAGTCCGCAGAACAGGATGCTGACCGCGGCCACCTCGACCGGGGTATTGCCCAGCAGCGGCGGGGCGACGAGCACGGCGACCAGCAGGGCGCTGCTGGCCGATACCAGCAAGGCCATGCCGAGCAGGCGCAGGCCGCCGATGACCAGCGCGGTGAAGCTCAGCACCAGCAGGAACATCAGGCTGGGCACCACGGAGAAGCCGAGCAGCGCCATGCCCAGGCCACAGTGCACGGCGTCGACCGCGAGCAGGGCGCGGGTCACCTTGCGCGGGTCGTGCTGGCGGAAGCGCTGGCCGAGGTGGTACGCCAGGTGCGGGTAGAGCAGCGCATAGGGCACCATCCAGAGGATGCCGTAGCTGAAATACTGGGTGTAGGTTCCCGCCGCGATGCTGGCGCCACAGGCGATATAGGCCAGCACGCGCGAATAGTATTCACGCATGGACGCGACGGACCGGCTCGTCGGCGAGCGGTCGGGGAGGGTAGGCTTCATGCGCTGGAGAGGATCCCTGTGTATTTTCGTCCCGGCTCGGCCTCGTGAGCTTTCCGCCTGGGGAATGGCGGGTGGCCAGGTTGCTGGCGGAATCTTAACCAAGCGTTTGCGCGGCGGCCAGTGACAGCTGAGCGATAGTTCAGGAAAGCGCGCCGATCCGGGACCGACGGTCGTCCCGGGGGAGCGACCGGCCCGGGGGCCAGTCGCGCGGATGGGTCAGAAGCGGATGCGGCCGGTGAAGGCGTCCTTGAGCATCACCCAGTCGCCCATGAACGACCACAGCGGGTACTTGAAGGTGGCCGGGCGGTTCTTCTCGAAGACGAAGTGGCCGACCCAGGCGAAGCCGTAGCCCACCAGCGGCAGCGCCAGCAGCCATAGCCACTGCTGGCTGGCCACGGCGAGGAAGAGCACCGCCAGCACCAGCAGGCTGCCGACGTAGTGTAGGCGGCGGCACACCGCATTGCTGTGTTCCTGCAGGTAGTAGGGGTAGAACTCGGCGAAACTGTGGAAACGCTCGTCGTCAGGGCTGCTCATGGAATGCCTCCTCTCGTTGTGTCCGCGCAGTGTAGTGCGAGCCGCTCGATGTCGCGGATGACATACAGGGCCAGTTTAGTATCCTTGGGCCGCCAGGCCGGTCGACGGTCGGCGTGCCTCCCGCCAGAACAAGAAGAGACCGATGCCGGAACGTACAACCTTGTCCAGCTGGGTCCAGGGCATCGTCCTCGCCCTGGAGCTGGAAGGCCTCGACGGACGCCAGCTGTTCGCCGAGCTGGGCCTCGACTACCAGGCCCTGCAGGACCCCGACGCGCGCTTCCCGCAGGATGCGATGAGCCGTCTGTGGCTGCGTGCGGTGGCGCTCAGCGGCAACCCGGCGATCGCCCTGAACATCGCCCGGGTCCGGCGCCCGGCTTTCCACGTCGTCGGCTATGCGCTGATGTCGAGCCGCAACCTGGCGGAAGGCTTCGCGCGCCTGGAACGCTACCAGCGGATCATCGCGGAAGCCTCCGACCTGACTTTCCGCCGCACGCCGCAGGGCTATCGACTCGGCGTCACGGTGCATGGCGATCGCCTGCCGGCGCCGCCGCAGAGTGCCGAATGCTCGCTGGCCTACCTGGTGGACATGGTCCGCTGGATCACCGGCCGGCCGCTGGACCCGCTGGCGGTGGAACTGCCCGGCGCGCCCCGCGAGCCGCTGGCACCCTATGCCGAGCTGTTCCGCGCGCCACTGCGCTTTCACGCCGAGGAGTTCGCGCTGGTGTTTTCCCGCGTCGACCTCGAGACGCCACTACCCTCGGCCAACGAGGCGCTGGCCCAGTTGCACGATCGCTTCGCCGGCGAATACCTGGCGCGTTTCAGCACCAGCCGCATCACCCATCTGGCCCGGCAGGCCCTGTGCCGGCTGTTGCCGCAGGGAGAACCCAAGCGCGAACGGGTGGCCCAGGCGCTGCACCTGTCGCAGCGCACCTTGCAACGACGCCTCCAGGAAGAGGGCACCAGCTACCAGCAACTGCTCGACGACACACGTCGGGATATGGCCGATCAGTATCTCCAGCAGCCCGGCCTGACCTTGCTGGAAGTCGCCTACCTGCTGGGTTTCGCCGATCCGAGCAATTTCTTCCGGGCATTCCGCCGCTGGTTCGGCTGCACGCCCAACGAATACCGGGCGCGCCGCCAGGAGCGCCCGGGCTAGTCGCTAGGCCAGGCGGGACGCTTCAGGGCTGCACGGCGGGTTGCGCCGAGGCCTGGCGTAGGGTCCAGTCGAGAACCTGGGCCGACAGCGTATCGCCGGCCTTGCCGAAGGCGCTGACCACCGCCGCGACCTTCTTGCCATCCACCGGCTGGCTGACCTCGAAACGCCGGCTGGCGACCACGCGCTTGTCGTCGGTACGCACCAGGCGCGCGTCGTAGCGGATCAGCGCGCTGGCCTGGCCGTTCGGGTACTCGGTCTGGAAGGCGCGAAGGTCGCCGCCCAGTTCGAAATCGGCCTGCAGGTTGCTGTCGTCGCTGCTCAGGCCGCGGACCCGGCCGTCGGCCTGGAACGCCTGCATCAGACGGTCACGCAGCAGCGACGGTGCCGGATCGCTCCAGCGCGCGCCCTGGTACACGCTGATTTCGTCGCCGTGCGGGCGCACCGCGATGCGCGGGCTCTCCAGCACCAGGCTGGTACGCGGCCGGGCGATCCGCAGCGACCAGTCGACCGGCCGCGCGGCGGCGCTGGCCGGAGGGTTGTGCACCGGTAGCAGGTAGACCTGGAGGACCTGCGCCTCCGGCAGGATCGAGCAGGCGCCGAGGGTGGCGAGCGCGGCCAGGCCGGCGGCCAGGGACAGGCGACGCAGCGGGCGAAGGGCGAGCCTCATGGGGTGAACTCCTTGGTTTTTTCCCGGCCCAGCAGGTAGTTCGCCGGGTTCTCTTCCAGGCGCCGGCTGATTCCGCGCAGTGCCGCCAGGGTATCGCGCAGTTCGCTGACCGCCGGGCCCAGCTCGGCGAGTCCCTGGATGCCGCCGTCCAGCGAGTGGCGATTCTCGCTGATCAACTGGTCGAGGGTGGCGCTGGTGCGCTCCAGCGAAGCCATGGTCTTGTTGGCGTTTTCCAGCATCCCCTTGCCTTGCTCGTTGAGCAGGCCGTTGGCGCTGCGCATCAACTCGCTGGCCTGGGCCAGCGCGGCGTTGGCCTGCCTGCTCGCCTGGGCCAACTGCTGCATCACCGCGCTGACGTTCTCGCGCTCGGCGGAGAGCGCGCCGGTGGCCTGGTCGAGATGGTCGAGGGTGCGGCTGATGCGCGCTGTGTTTTCCTCGGAGAGCAGGTTGCTGAAGCGCGCGATGAGCTGGTTGATGTTGCCCATCAGGTCTTCGCCGTTGCTCAGCAACTGGGTCAGCGGCGAGGGCGTGGCGACGATCACCGGGATCTTCCCGTCCTTGCCCTCCAGCATCGGGCTGGCGGGCGTGCCGCTGCTGAGCTGGATGATCGAGGTGCCGGTGATCCCGGTGAGCGCCAGCTTGGCGGTGGTGTCCTGCTTGATCGGCGCGCTGGCCACCACGCGGATGCGTGCCCAGACCTTGCGCGGGTCCTTCGGATCGAGGCGGAGGAAGGCCACGTCGCCGACCTTGATCCCGCTGTACTGCACCGAGCTGCCCTGGGAAAGGCCGCTGACCGCTTCGTTGAAGACGATGTCGTAGTAGTTGAACTTGCCCTCCGAGCCGGACTTGGCCAGCCACAGGCCGAAGAGCAGGGCGGCGCCGATCACGATCACGCTGAACAGGCCGATCAACACATGGTGGGGTCGGGTTTCCCTCTCAGTGATTCTCCGGGTCGGCGGCGGCTTGGTGGGCGGCGCGCCCGCGCGGCCCGTGGAAGTATTCGCGAACCCAGGCGTCGTCGGTGGCGGCGACCCGTTCCAGGGTGTCGACCACCAGGACCTTCTTCTGCGACAGCACGGCGACCCGGTCGCAGATGGTGTACAGGGTGTCCAGGTCATGGGTGACCATGAACACCGTCAGGCCGAGGGCGTCGCGCAGGGTACGGATCAGGTTGTCGAAGGCCGCCGCGCCGATCGGGTCGAGGCCGGCGGTGGGCTCGTCGAGGAACAGGATGTCCGGGTCCAGCGCCAGGGCGCGGGCCAGGGCGGCGCGCTTGATCATGCCGCCGGAAAGCGAGGCCGGATACTTGTCGCCGGCGTTGGCCGGTAGCCCGGCCAGGGCCAGCTTGACCTGGGCCAGGTGCTCGGCGTCGGCGCGCGGCAGGCCGGCGTTCTCGATCAGCGGCAGGGCGACGTTCTCCACCACGGTAAGCGAGGAAAACAGCGCGCCCTGCTGGAACAGCACGCCGAAGCGCCGTTCGACCAGGGAGCGGCGCTCCTCCGGCAGTTGCAGCAGGTCTTCGCCGAACACCCGCACGCTGCCGGAGGTCGGCCGGCGCAGGCCGACGATACTGCGCAGCAGCACCGACTTGCCGGTGCCGGAGCCGCCGACCACGCCGAGGATCTCGCCGCGACGGACGTCGAGGTCGAGGTGCTCGTGGACCGCCTGGGCGCCGAAACGGTTGCACAGGTCGCGGACCTGGATGATCGCCTGCGGGTTGTCCTGGCTCACCAGCCCATCTCCATGAAGAACAGCGCGGCGAGGGCGTCGAGCAGGATCACCACGAAGATCGAGTGGACCACGCTGGTGGTGGTGTGCTCGCCCACCGACTGGGCGCTGCCGCTGACCTTGAAGCCTTCCAGGCAGCCGATCACGGCGATCAGGAAGGCAAACAGCGGGGCCTTGCTGATACCGACCAGGAAATGCTGTACGCCGATTCCGTCCTCCATGATCGACAGGAACATCGCCGGCGGGATGTCCAGGGTCCAGGCGCAGACGGTCATGCCGCCGACGATGCCGCAGAGCATGCCGACGAAGGTCAGCATCGGCAGCGATACCAGCAGCGCCAGCACCCGCGGCAGCACCAGCAGCTCGATGGGGTTGAGGCCGAGGGCGCGGATCGCGTCGATCTCCTCGTTGGCCTTCATCGAACCGATCTGCGCGGTGAAGGCGCTGGCGGTACGGCCGGCCATGAGGATCGCGGTGAGCAGCACGGCGAACTCGCGGAGGAAGGAGAACACCACCAGGTTGACCGTGTAGATGGTCGCGCCGAAGTTGGCCAGCACCGTGGCGCCGAGGAAGGCGATCACCGCGCCGACCAGGAAGGTCAGCAGGGCGATGATCGGCACCGCGTCCAGGCCGCTCTTCTCGATGTTCGCCACCAGCGGCGTGACCCGCCAACTGGCCGGGCGGACCAGGCTGCGGAGCAGGGTCTCCAGGGTCAGGCCGATGAAGCCGAGGAGTGCCTTGAGGTGCAGCCAGAAGGTCTCCATGGCACAGCCGATGCGAGCCAGCAGTTCGATGGCGGTGGTCGGCGGCTTGGGTTTTTCCGGTTCGCAGAAGTCGTGCAGGGCGTGGCCGACGGTCTTCAGCAGGGCCTGGCGCTCGCGCGGCAGGCCGGGCTCCAGCTCGGCGAGGTCGGCCAGGCGCTCGGCGCCGAGCAATTCGGCGAGCAGGGCGGCGCCGGCGGTATCCAGGGCGCCCAACTGGCTCAGGTCGAAGCTGGCGTTGCCCGCCACTTCGCTGCGCAGGCGCGTCACCTCGCGCTCCAGAGCCGTGTAGTGGGCGAGCGTCCAATCACCTATGGCTCTGACGCGGGCGGGCTGGGTGGAGCTATCCAGGCTCACGTGGCCGGGTTGCGGCTGTGTCGTCATGGTGCAGAAGCTTACACCGGCTTTTCAGTCCCTGAGTAGAGCCATTGCAGACAGGCCCGTGAGCGCTCAGTGGCGCCAGAACGCCGGGGTCAGCAGGACCAGCACGGTGATGATCTCCAGGCGGCCGAGCAGCATGCCGGCGGCCAGCAGCCACTTGGCGGCGTCCGGCAGGCTGGCGAAGTTGCCCGAGGGGCCGATGATGGGGCCCATCCCCGGGCCTACGCCGGCCACGGTGCTGGCGGCGCCGGTGAGGGCGGTCATCCAGTCCAGGCCGATCAGCGACAGGCAGAGGGCGAGCAGGCAGACGACGATGGCGAAGAAGAACGAGAAGGTCAGGATCGAGCGGACGATTTCCTCGTCCAGGCGATGGCCGTTGTAGTTCTGCTTGAGCACCGCGCGCGGGTGGATCAACTGGTAGAGGTTGGCCTTGAGCAGGGTGTAGGCGACCTGGAAGCGGAAGATCTTGATGCCGCCGGCGGTAGAGCCGGAGCAACCGCCGATGAAGCCGAGGTAGAAGAACAGCATGATCGAGAAGTGCCCCCACATGCTGTAGTCGCCGAGGGCGAAGCCGGTGGTGGTGACCACCGAGGTGACATTCACCGCGACGATGCGGAAGGCATCCATCCAGGGCAGCTTGGAGGTTACCGCGTACCAGGTGCCCATCAGCAGCCAGGTCACCAGCAGCAGGCCGAGCAGGCCGCGGACCTGCTGGTCCTTGATCAGCGCCTTGCGGTGTCCGCGCAGGGTGGCGACGTAGAGCGCGAACGGCAGGCTGCCGAGGATCATCACCACTACCGCGGTCCAGTGCACCGCCGGCTGCTTCCACTTGGCCAGGGATTGGTCGGAGGTGGAGAAACCGCCGGTGGAAATCGCCGACATGGCGTGGTTGACCGCGTCGAACGGGCTCATGCCGGCGCCCCAGAAGGCCAGGCTGCCGAGCAGGGTGATGCCGACATAGGTGGCGACGATGTACTTGGCGACCATGTGCGAGCGTGGCAGGACCTTTTCCGAGCGGTCCGAGGATTCGGTCTGGAACAGGCGCATGCCGCCGATCCGCAGCATCGGCAGGATCGCCACGGCCATGGCGATGAAGCCGATGCCGCCCAGCCAGTGCAGCAGCGAGCGCCAGATGAGGATGCCCGGGGACATGTCGTCCAGCCCGCTGAGCACGGTGGAGCCGGTGGCGGTGATCCCCGACATGCTTTCGAAGAAGGCATCGGTGTAGCTGATGTGCTGCTGCAGGACGAACGGCAGGGCGGCGAAGATGCATACCAGCACCCAGCTCGATACGGTGAGCATGTACATGTCCCGCGGGCGCAGGTGGACATGCTCGGGACGCCCCGGCAGGACCAGGCCGAGGCCGGTGACGAAGGTGGCGACGCTGGACCAGATGAACGCCTGGATGCCTTCGGTACGGTCGAAGGCGAGCATGGTCAGGATCGGGACCAGCATGCTGGCGGCCAGAGTGATCAGGAAGATGCCGATGATGAAACCGAGGATGCGTAGGGTCGGCAAGGCCATGGATCGTGGGGCTCTGGGCGGTGGCGGACCGGTCATTCTACCAGCCGTCCGCGGAGAGTAAATCTGCCGCTGCGCCCCTCTTCACAGCAGCCGCGAAATCGCTAGAATCTCGCTTCGCCCGCCGGCGCTCGCCGGTTTCTCTGGTGTTCTGCCAACCATGTCCACTGACAATCCGTGTCTTACCTGCGGCGCCTGCTGTGCGCATTTTCGTGTGTCTTTCTATTGGGGCGAGTGCCGTTCCGCAGGCGGCGTCGTACCCGACGAACTGACCGTCCGCATCAGCCCGCAGATGGTCGCCATGAGCGGTACCGAGAACAAGCCGGCGCGCTGCGTCGGGCTGCTCGGCGAGGTCGGTTGCGGCGTTCGCTGCACCGTCTACGAGCAGCGCTCGAGTACCTGCCGCGAGTTCGAGGCGGCCTGGGCCAACGGCCAGCCCAACCCGGCCTGCGATGCCGCGCGCGCCGCCTACGGCCTGCCACCGCTGACCCCGCCGCTGCAGCCGCACCTGGCGCCGGGACGGGTCGCCTGAGAGCGGGCGTGAGCCTGGCGATTGCGTCTACAATGGCGATTTCGTTTCTGACAGGAGTTCGCCCATGGAGGCTCTCGACGCCTTGCTCACTCGCGTTTCCCACGCCCGCCTGAGCGATCCCGCGCCCTCGCCGGAGCAGCTCGACCGGCTGTTCCGGGTCGCCTTGCGTGCCCCGGACCACGGGCAACTGCGGCCCTGGCGCTTCATCGTGGTAGAAGGCGAAGGCCGCCGGGCCCTGGGCGACCTCTACGCCCGCGCCCTGGCGAGCCGCCAGCCGGACGCCGCCGAGGAAGCGCTGGCCAAGGCCCGCAACATGCCGCTGCGGGCACCGCTGCTGGTCGTGGCGGTCGCCTGCCTGCAGGATCACCCGAAGGTGCCGCATGGCGAGCAACTGCTGGCCGCCGGCTGCGCTGCCCACGGCCTGGTGCTGGGCGCCTATGCCCAGGGACTGGGGGCGATGTGGCGGACCGGCGAGATGGCCACCGATCCGGTGGTGCACGCCGGCTTGGGGCTCGGCGAGCAGGAGCGGATCATCGGTTTCGTCTACCTGGGTACGCCGATGGGCGAGTTGCGCACGCCGGCGGAACTCGACCCGACGGCCTTCGTCAGCGCCTGGCCGGGCTGAGCGGCAACAGCAGGCGTACGCACCAATACGCGCCCTGGGCGTGCCAGAGCAGTCGTCCGCCCTGCCATCCGGCCAGTCGTCGGGCGGCTTCCACGGCCGCCGGCAGCCAGCGCCGGCCTTCTTCCGCCTGGCCGAGGATGTCTAGGCGCAGCCGGCCGTGGCGCGCGTCCAGCGCCGGATTCAGCGTGATGCGCTGCCACGGGCGGGCCTGCGCGGCGCCGCCGAGCAGGCCGTAGAGCGCCTCGTGCAAGGCCGGGCGCCAGCTCTCCAGCGGCCAGGTGCCGCGCTCCGGCAGGCTCAGGTCGAGGCGCGCCCAGCGTTGCCGCAGTTGCTGGACGACCTGTCCCAGCTCGACCGCCAGGACCAGCGATTGCGGCTCGTCGCCGGGAAGTTCCGGCGGTGCGATGGCCTGGGCGAGCGGGCGTTCATCGAGGAACAACGAAGCGGGAAGAGTCATGCCGGATGCTCCAGGGGGAAGTGCCGCGCATCAGGGCGCGGCGTCATTCGGTCGCCTTGCGCCGTAGCGGCAGGCTGAGGGTGGCGATGAAGCCGCCGTCGGGATGGTTGCCCAGGCGCAGGTGCCCGCCGTGGCGCTCGATGGCGCGGCGGGCGATGGCCAGGCCCAGGCCGTGTCCCGGGCTGCTCTGGTTGGGTGCGCGGAAGAACGGTTCGCCCAACTGCTCCTGCAGTTCGACGGCGATGCCCGGCCCATGGTCGCGGACGCTCAGGCGCAGGTAGTCGCCGGCGCTGCTGGCGCGCACCTCCAGCGGTTGGCCGGCGGGGTTGAAGCGCACGGCGTTGCGCAGCAGGTTGTCCACCGCGCGCTCGAACATGTCCGGCCAGCCGTCGATGCTCAGGTCAGGCGCCACTTCCAGGCGGATATCCTGCTCCGGAGCCAGCAGCAGGGCGTCTTCGCGCAGCCGCTGGAGCAGCGGCAGCAGGGCGATCCGTTGGCTCGCGCCGGGTTCGGCGTCGAGCCGGGCGAGGGCGAGGATCTCGCCGATCAGCGCTTCCAGGCGGTCGCATTCCTGTTCCAGGCGCGGCCACATCTGCGCCCGCGCTTGCGGTTCGGCGCGTTCGGCCAGGGCCAGGGCGATGCGCAGGCGCGCCAACGGCGAGCGCAGTTCGTGGGACACGTCGCGGAGCAACTGTCGCTGGCTGCCGATCAGGCTTTGCAGGCGTTCGCCCATGCGGTTGAAATCGCGCGCCAGGGTGCCCAGTTCATCGCCGCGCCGCGCCAGGCGGGCCAGGCTGTCCTTCTGGTAGGCGGTCTGGCCGAGGTCGTGCACGGCGCGCCGCAGACGGTTCAGCGGACGGGTGATGGACAGCGTCAGCAGCAGGCTGAACAGGGTCAGCACCACCAGTGCGATGCCCAGCGCGCTGAGCGGCCAGAGCAGGCTGCCGCGGTGCCAGGCCTCCAGCTCCGGGTGCGGGATGCGGTAGATGAACAGATAGGTATGGTTGCTCTGCGGGCTGACGTATTCCTGGCTCAGTTGGCGCCAGGGGAAGCGCGGCAGGTTGCGGTCGCTGGTGCGCGGCGGGCGGTGGCGGGGGCGCGGCAGGTAGGTGCCGTCGACCAGGCGCTGGCCGCTTTCGTCGAGCACCTGGATGGAAATCCCGTAGTCGCGGCGGCGTTGCTCCAGCAAGCCCTGGGCCGCGTAGCTGCCCTGTTCTTCGTAGAGGGCGGTCCACTGCTCGGCGAGATCCTTCAGGCCGGGATGGCGGGCGATGATCCAGGTGTCCTGGTTCAGCGCGCGACCCAGCAGGATGGAAAGCCCGGCTACCAGCAGCAGGGCCAGCCAGAAGGCGGCGAGGATTCGCCAGAAGAGTGAACGCATGGTTTTCCTGTTGAATCGCATGTCGGGCCGGCCGCGTGGGTAAACCTCTAGGATATGCGATTCCGGCTGGTCGGAAGACCGCTACCGGAGGACCCGGTAGCGGTGGCTCGGACGTCAGTTGGACTTCTTGTCGGCCTTCCATTGCTGGAATTCGGCCCACTCTGCCTTGCGCTGCTCGCGCTTCTTCTGCAGTTCGTCGAACTTCTTCTGCTGCTCGGGGGTGAGCAGGGCGCGGATGTCCTTCTGGGTCTTCTCGTGGCTGGCCTTGAGTTCGTCCTTCAGGGCCTTCTGCTCGGCCGCCGGCAGCTTGGCCAGGTAGCGCTGGGTGATCTCGTGGCGGGCCTTCATCTGTTCGCCCATCAGTTTGCCCATCTGCTGGCGCTGTTCGCGGGTCAGGTTCAGTTCCTTCATCGGGCCGCCATGCCGGGGACCGTGCTGGCCCATCATGTGGCCGCCTTCCATCGGCGGGGGCGGCAGGTCGTTGGCGGCGGGCGCGGCCATGGCGAAGGTCGGCAGGGCGGCGGCGATGAACAGGGCGGTTAGCGTCTTGCGCATGGTGTTTCTCCTTTCTGGGTCCGGCCATTTACCGGATGAGCCCAGTCTAGGGAGGTCAAGGTCAAGCGCGGTCAGCCCTGGGTAAAGCTTGGGTAAAGACCTTGTGTCGGCGGGCTGACGAAACCCGCTCAGTGGCTGTAGTAGTAGCCGCGGCCGCGCAGGGCGAGGATGCGCGGGCTGCCGTCGGGGTGGCTGCCGAGCTTCTTGCGCAGGTTGCTGACGTGCATGTCCAGGCTGCGGTCGTAGAGGGTCAGCTTGCGGCCCAGCGCCAGTTGCGCCAGGGCCTGCTTGTCCAGCGGCTCGCCGGGCTGGCGCAGGAGCGCTTCGAGGATGCGGCTTTCGGAAAGGGTCAGGCTGATCTCCTGGCCGTCGATCTGCGCCACGCCGCGCGTCAGGTTCAGCGACAGGTCGCCCAGTTGCATCTGCGCGCTGGGCTGCGCCGGGTGGGTTCGCCGCAGCACGGCGCGCAGCCGTGCGGTGAGTTCGCGCGGGTCGCAGGGCTTGGCCAGGTAGTCGTCGGCGCCCAGTTCCAGACCGAGGATGCGGTCCAGCGGCTCGCCGCGGGCGGACAGCATCAGCACCGGCAGGTCGGGATGGTCGCCGCGCAGTTGCTTGAGCAGTTCCAGGCCGCTGCCGTCCGGCAGCATCACGTCGAGCACCACGGCATCCGGCGTCTGCTCGGCGAGGGCGCGACGGGCCTGGGCGCCGTCGTGGCTGGCACGCACGGAGAAACCTTCCTGGACCAGCCAGGTACCGAGCAGCTCGCAGAGCTCCCGGTCATCGTCGATCAACAGCAGTTCGCTCATCGGGTGTCGCTCAATTGATCCATTCGCGTCGCTGTCGCCGGCGGCCGCGGCTCAGGGCGCCGAGGACGAACGCGAGCAGGGCGGTGGCGGCGCCGGCGACATACCAGGTCTGCTCTTCTGTGAGCAGCGGCGGTTGCCGCTGCGCCTGGGCCGCCTGCAACTGCTCGCGCAACTGGCGGTTCTCCTGGCGCATACGACTGACCAGTTCGTCGCGCTGGCGTTCCGTTTCCACCAGGCGGCGCTCCAGTTCGGCGGTAGCCTGCGCAATGGAAGGCTGCGCGGCTGGAATCGGTGCTGGCGCGGGTTCCTCGGCCTGGGCCAGGGAAGCTCCCAGGCTCAGGCTCAGCAGCAGGCAATGGGCAGTGGATGGACGCATCATGACTCCTTGTACCGATGAAGCGACGGATTGCACTGTCTTCCGGTTCGCCCTTCCGGCTTGGCGAAAGCGCCGGGCCGGCCTGGTTGCGCTGCGGCGGGCACCGGAAAGCGGCGTCCGGTGCGAAAACGTTTGCCGGGAGGGCGACCGGGCCGGCCGCCGGTACCCGGCGACTGCCTCAGGGCAGGACTTTCTTGAACGGCTTGACCACCACCTCGGCATACACCCCGGCGGCCCGGTAGGGGTCGGCCTCGGCCCAGCTCTGCGCCGCGGCCAGGGAATCGAATTCGGCGACGATCAGGCTGCCGGTGAAGCCGGCGGCGCCCGGGTCGTTGCTGTCGATCGCCGGGTGCGGGCCGGCGAGTACCAGGCGGCCTTCTTCCTTCAGCTGTTCGAGACGGGCCAGGTGGGCCGGGCGGCTGGCCAGGCGGCGTTCCTGGGAAGCGGGGATGTCACGGGCGATGATCGCGTAGAGCATGTCAGTCCTTGGGCTTTTCGCCGGTATCGGCGTCGTGCAGGTGGCGAGCCAGGAACAGGCCCTGGCCGATCAGGAACAGCAAGGTCATGCCGAGGCTGCCGAACACCTTGAAGTCCACCCAGAAGTTCGGATAGGTGAAGACCACGTACAGGTTGGCGAAGCCGCACACCAGGAAGAACACCACCCAGGCGATGTTCAGGCGCACCCAGAGGCCCTGCGGCAACTGGATGGCATGGCCCATGATGCGCTGGATCATCGGCTTGTCGCCGATGAAGTGACTGCCGGCGAAGGCCAGGGCGAACAGCCAGTTGACCAGCGGCGCCTTCCATTTGAGGAAGGTGTCCTCGTGGAAGGCCAGGGTCAGGCCGCCGAGGACCAGGCAGGCGCCGAGGGTGAACCACTGGCTCTTTTCCAGGTGGCGGTGCTTGAGCCAGAGGGCGCCGTAGACGATCACCGAGGCGAGGATCAGGGTCGCGGTCGCGCCGTAGATGCCACTCAGATTGAACCCGGCGAACTCGACGTTCTGAGGGTCTATCTTGTAGACGATGAAGAACAGGATCAGTGGGATGAAATCGATGAATTGCTTCATGGTGGCAGTCAGGACACGGTTGAAGCGGCATAATAGCAACCTCTGGATGTTCTGAAACAGTCATCCTGTCTTTCCGAATGCGTCAGGCCTGTGCCGCAGGCGCATTCGCCAGGTGGAGCAGGCTCCCCGGCCCATGAACGGTACGTCTCGATACCGCGAGGCAGCGAATCGGCGTTGCTTCATCACCATTCTTCACTGGAATCAGGATTCAGCCATGCGTGTCGATCTGCATTGCCACAGTACCGCCTCCGATGGCGTTCTCGCGCCCGCCGCCCTGGTGCAGCGGGCCCACGAGAAAGGCGTCGGGCTGCTGGCGCTGACCGACCACGACACCCTGGAAGGCTTGCCGGAAGCCCACCAGGCGGCCGCTCGACTCAGTATCGAACTGGTCAACGGCGTCGAGCTGTCCTGCACCTGGGGTGGCGCCACCATCCATGTGCTGGGCTACGGTTTCGACCTCGACGCCGCTCCCCTGCGCCAGGCCACTGAAGCCCTGCACCGCGGCCGCTGGGCGCGCGCCGAGGAAATCGACCGACGGCTGGCGGCCAAGGGTATGCCCGGGGCGCTGGAGGGCGCGCGGGCGATCCAGCGGGCCCTGGGCGACAGCGGCAACGCGCCGGCGCGGCCGCATTTCGCCGAGTTCCTGGTCCAGGGCGGCTGGGTCAAGGATCGCGCCGACGCGTTCCGCAAATGGCTGGGGGCCGGCAAGCTGGGAGACGTCAAGCAGCACTGGCCGACCCTGGAGGAAGTGGTCGGCTGCCTGCGCGAGGCGCGCGCCTGGATCAGCCTGGCGCACCCGTACCATTATGATTTCACCCGGACCAAGCGCCGGCGCCTGGTCGCCGACTTTCTCCAGGCCGGTGGACACGCCATCGAGGTGGTCAATGGGGTGCAGCCGGCCGAACAGGTCGGTACCCTGTCGATCCTGGCCCGCGAGTTCGGCCTGATGGTCACCGCCGGCAGCGATTTCCACGCGCCGGGCGACTGGTCCGAACTGGGCATGTACCGTGCGGTTCCAGAGGACCTTCCGGCCATGTGGCCGCGTTTCGCCAGGCATTTTCGCGATACCGAACGTCATTCCGAAGCCAAGGGGGCCGAATGAGCCAGTTCTTCCAGATCCATCCGGAAAATCCCCAGCCACGGCTGGTCAAGCAGGCGGTGGAAATCGTCCGCCAGGGTGGGGTGATCGTCTATCCCACCGACTCGTCCTATGCCCTGGGCTGCCGCATCGGCGAAAAGACCGCGGTGGATCGCATCCGCCGCATCCGCCAACTGGACGACAAGCACAACTTCACCCTGGTCTGCCGCGACCTTTCCGAGCTGGGGGTCTATGCCAAGGTCGACACCGGCCTGTTCCGCCTGCTCAAGGCGCACACCCCCGGTCCCTACACCTTCATCCTCAGCGCCACCCGCGAGGTGCCGCGCATGCTCCTGCACCCCAAGCGCCGCACCATCGGCCTGCGCGTGCCGAACTGTCCGATCGCCCGGGCGCTGCTGGAGGAGCTAGGCGAACCGCTGATGAGCGTGAGCCTGATCATGCCCGGCAGCGGCGAGCCACTGAACGATCCCTATGAAATGCGCCAGGTACTGGAACACCAGGTCGACCTGATCGTGGACGGGGGCTATGGCGGCGGCGAGGCCTCCACCGTGATCAGCCTGACCGACACCGATCCCGAAGTGATCCGCGTGGGTTGCGGCGATCCGGCGCCGTTCATGCAGCCGGCCTGAGCGCCGCCCGAATCCGCCCACCACGAGCCTACCGATGCAGGACGATAACCCGGCCAACGCCGACACCCCTCCAGCCGAACCCGCCGCCGAGCGGGTGCCGCTGCAACTGGCGCTGGTCTACGGCGAGGCGGTCACCGAGCTGCCGCAGGACCTCTATATCCCGCCGGACGCGCTGGAGGTCTTCCTCGAGGCCTTCGAGGGCCCGCTCGACCTGCTGCTGTACCTGATCCGCAAGCAGAACATCGACATCCTGGATATCCCGGTGGCGGAAATCACCCGCCAGTACATGGGCTATGTCGAGCTGATGAAGGCGGTGCGCCTGGAGCTGGCCGCCGAGTACCTGGTGATGGCGGCGATGCTGGCGGAGATCAAGTCGCGCATGTTGCTGCCGCGCTCGGCGGAAGCCGAGGAGGAAGAGGACGATCCACGGGCCGAGCTGATCCGCCGCCTGCAAGAGTACGAACGGTTCAAGAAGGCCGCCGAAGACCTCGACGAACTGCCCCGGGTCGGCCGCGACGTGCTGGTGCCGGCGGTGGCTGCTCCCGAGGCGCGGGCGCGCAAGCTGCTGCCGGAGCTGGCGCTGCAGGAGCTGATGCTGGTGATGGGCGAGATGCTGCGCCGCGCCGACCTGTTCGAGAGCCACCAGGTGACCCGCGAGGTACTGTCCACCCGCGAACGCATGAGCGAAGTGCTGGAGCGCCTGAAAGGCGGCGCCTTCGTGCCCTTCATCCAGTTGTTCACCCTGGAGGAGGGCAAGCTCGGCGTGGTGGTCACCTTCATGGCGATCCTCGAACTGGTCAAGGAGCAGATGGTGGAACTGGTGCAGAACGAGGCTTTCGGCGCCATCCATGTGCGCCTGCGGATAGCCCGCGAAGCGGAGGAAGGCGAAACCCTGGAGGAAGCCCTGGAAGACGATTTCGAGTGAGCGCGCCGCGCCGCTGGCCGTTCGTCCCCCTGCGGACGGTCGCCTTTTCCGAGCTTCCGGCTTCGCTCCCTCCCGTGGCCTGTTAAGCTGCATGCCCGATTCCGCTATCTTTCCCTCTTCCTGGCTCCGGTATCCGTTGCGACGATGAACCTGTCCGATCCCCACGAACTCGCCACCCTGCTCGAAGGCATCCTCCTCGCGGCCGGCAAGCCGCTGTCGCTGGAACGCCTGGCCGAGCTGTTCGACGAGGCAGAGCGGCCGGAGCCGGGGCAGTTCCGCGACGCCCTGGCGATCCTGGCACTGTCCTGCGCAGGGCGCTCCTTCGAGCTGAAGGAAGTCGCGTCCGGGTATCGCCTGCAGATTCGCGAGCGTTTCTCGCCGTGGGTCGGCCGCCTCTGGGAGGAGCGTCCGCAGCGCTATTCGCGCGCGCTCCTGGAAACCCTGGTGCTGATCGCCTACCGCCAGCCGATCACCCGTGGCGAGATCGAGGAGATCCGCGGCGTGGCGGTGAACACCCAGATCGTCAAGACGCTGATGGAGCGGGAGTGGATCCGCATCGTTGGCTACCGCGAGGTGCCGGGGCGCCCGGCGATGCTGGCGACTACCAAGGCGTTCCTCGATTATTTCAACCTGAAGAGCCTCGACGAGCTGCCGCCGCTGTCGGCGCTGCGCGAGATGGAGCCCGAGCCGGAACCGCCGGTCGAAGTGGCGCCCGCGGCGCAGCCGCCGCGCGACGATCTCGACGAGGATGCGATTCCCGCCTCGATCCAGGCCCTGGCCGATCGCGCCATCGCCGAGGCCGGGGAAAGCCTCGAGGAGATCGAGGGCGAGGCCGGCGAGCCGGAGAAACCGCGCGAGGAAACCAGCTTCCGCAGCCTGCTGCTGGAACTGGACGAGATGGAGCAGGGCCTGAAGACCGACTTCGACGACCTGCTCGACCCTCCGGAGCCCTCGGAGCAGAGCGACGAGTCCGCCGAGCCAGCGGCTGGGCCGATTCCCGTGGTCGCGGAGCAAGCCGTCGAGCCTGCCGTCGCGGAGGCTGTCGCGGGCGCCGATCCCGATGACGAGGAGCGCGCCCTGGCGGAGGCCATGCGCGAGGAGCGCGAGGCACTGGACGCCGACGACGACTGGCCGCGCCGCTGACCGTCGTTCCACCCTGTAGAATTCATCCGGCCGCGCCGGCGAGGCCGGCCCGCTCCGTTTCATCGACCCTGGAACTCCCCATGAAAGAGACCCTGAACGAACTGATCACCCTCATCAGCACCGGCTGCATGGGCGCCGAGGAGATCCGGCGGATCGCCGACGAGGCGGCCCAGGCCTACGCCGATCCGGCAGGGTTCCTCGCCGCCAACCCGGACATCAACTACGACGACAGCTTCCCGATCCCGCTCGGCGAGTGGGTGGTGGTCGGTAGCCTGCCGGATATCGTGCTGTTCCAGGCCGATACCTATGCCGAGCTGTTCGCCCGGATCGTCGCCTCCTTCGGCAAGGACGTGGCGTTCAACATCAAGCCGAAGCAGTTGCTCAAGACCGAGCCGCTGGTCGCCCTCAACCGTATCCAGGTGCAACTGAGCAGCATGTATCCGGAAAAGGGCGGCTACGTGCTGGTGGATTTCAGCGAGCCGCTGGACGACGAGTTGCAGGCGGTGCTGGTCTATACCCAGGACCTGCCGCGGGTCATGGCGCTCTGCGTCGAGGCCGGCATCTATGCCGCGCCTGCCTACGAAAGCCTGCGCGACGCCGAGGCCGAGTGACCGCGGGCCGCTCGATCGGCCCGATAGTCATTCCCTCCTGGACGCCGGCCCACCGCCTGTCGTGAAGTGACGGGCGAGGACCGGTTGCGGTCCGCGCCGAAAAAGGGGGAACGCTTGAAAAGTCCTTGCATCAATATCTGTGAGTTCGATGCCGACGTGTGCCGCGGCTGCGGGCGTACGCGCCAGGAAATCCGTGCCTGGAAGCGCGCGGACAAGGCCGAGCAGCGACTGATCCTCGCCGAGGCCGACCTGCGCCTGCTGGCGTTGCAGGCGCGCGGTCGGCGCAAGTTCCGCTGAGGCGCGTCAGTCGCGGGCGGCGGCCAGCGCCAGGGCGCTGTCCAGCATGCGGTTGGAGAAGCCCCACTCGTTGTCGTACCAGGCCATCGCCTTGACCAGCCGGCCGCTGACCTTGGTGTGGTTGGCGTCGAAGATCGACGAGCGCGGGTCGTGATTGAAATCCACCGACACCAGCGGCTGGGTGTTGTAGCCGAGCACCGGAGAGCCCTCGCTGGCCTCGCGCAGCAGGCGGTTGACCTCGTCTACGCTGGTATCCCGGGCCACCTGCACGGTGAGATCGACCAGCGACACGTTGATCACCGGCACCCGCACCGCCAGGCCGGTAAGCTTGCCGGCGAGTTCCGGCAGGACCAGGCCGACCGCCTCGGCGGCGCCGGTCTTGGTGGGGATCATCGACTGGGTCGCCGAACGTGCGCGGTACAGGTCCGGGTGGTACACGTCGGAGAGGTTCTGGTCGTTGGTGTAGGCATGGATGGTGGTCATCAGGCCGTGCTCGATGCCCAGCTCGCGATGCAGCACCTGGGCCACCGGTGCCAGGCAGTTGGTGGTGCAGGAGGCGTTCGAGACGATCCGATGGGAGGCGCGCAGCACCTCGTGGTTGACGCCGTAGACCACGGTGGCGTCGACGTCCTTGCCGGGCGCCGAGATCAGCACCTTGCCGGCGCCGGCCTGCAGGTGGGCGGCGGCTTTGTCGCGGCTGGTGAAGAGCCCCGTGCACTCGAGCACGATGTCCACGCCGAGGCTCTTCCAGGGCAGTTCCGCCGGGTTGCGGATGGCGCTGACGGCGATGCGGTCGCCCATCACCCGCAGGCTTTCGGCATCGTGCTCGACCTCGCCGGGAAAGCGTCCATGGACGCTGTCGTACTGGAACAGGTGGGCGTTGACCGCGGCGTCGCCGAGGTCATTGATCGCCACTACCTGCAACTGTTCGCGGTAGTGGCCGGTATACAGGGCGCGAAGAACGTTTCGGCCGATGCGACCGAAGCCGTTGATGGCCAGGCGGATAGTCATAATGAGGTCGTCTCTTTTCTATTGTTGTGGTAAAAACCATTACATTTCGTCAAGAAAGAAAAGTAAACATCCTTCAACCGATGATTATGTTGTAAAAACAACAATTGATAGTCTGTAGGAGAATCTGCCATGCACCCTCGTGTGCTCGAAGTCACCCGCCGCATCCAGGCCCGTAGCGCGGCCACTCGCCAACGCTACCTCGAGATGGTCAGGGCGGCGGCCAGCAAGGGGCCGCACCGCGGCACCCTGCCGTGCGGCAACCTCGCCCACGGGGTCGCGGCCTGTGGCGAAAGCGACAAGCAGACCCTGCGGCTGATGAACCAGGCCAACGTGGCCATCGTTTCCGCCTACAACGACATGCTCTCGGCGCACCAGCCGTTCGAGCGCTTTCCGGGGCTTATAAAACAGGCGCTGCACGAGATCGGTTCGGTCGGCCAGTTCGCCGGCGGCGTGCCGGCCATGTGCGACGGGGTGACCCAGGGCGAGCCGGGCATGGAACTGTCGCTGGCCAGCCGCGACGTGATCGCCATGTCCACCGCCATCGCGCTGTCTCACAACATGTTCGATGCGGCGCTGTGCCTGGGCGTCTGCGACAAGATCGTGCCGGGCCTGCTGATCGGCTCGCTGCGCTTCGGCCACCTGCCCACCGTGTTCGTCCCGGCCGGGCCGATGCCGACCGGCATCTCCAACAAGGAAAAGGCCGCGGTGCGCCAACTGTTCGCCGAGGGCAAGGCCACTCGCGAAGAGCTGCTGGCCTCGGAAATGGCCTCCTATCATGCACCCGGCACCTGCACCTTCTATGGCACCGCCAATACCAACCAGTTGCTGGTGGAGGTGATGGGCCTGCACTTGCCCGGTGCCTCCTTCGTCAACCCGAACACCCCGCTGCGCGACGAACTCACCCGCGAAGCGGCACGCCAGGCCAGCCGGCTGACCCCCGAGAACGGCAACTACGTACCGATGGCGGAGATCGTCGACGAGAAGGCCATCGTCAACTCGGTGGTGGCGCTGCTCGCCACCGGCGGCTCGACCAACCACACCCTGCACCTGCTGGCGATCGCCCAGGCGGCGGGCATCCAGTTGACCTGGCAGGACATGTCCGAGCTGTCCCATGTGGTGCCGACCCTGGCGCGCATCTATCCGAACGGCCAGGCCGACATCAACCACTTCCAGGCGGCCGGCGGCATGTCCTTCCTGATCCGCCAACTGCTCGACGGCGGGCTGCTTCACGAGGACGTACAGACCGTCGCCGGCCCCGGCCTGCGCCGCTACACCCGCGAGCCGTTCCTCGAGGATGGCCGGCTGGTCTGGCGCGAAGGGCCGGAACGGAGTCTCGACGAAGCCATCCTGCGTCCGCTGGACAAGCCGTTCTCCGCCGAAGGCGGCTTGCGCCTGATGGAGGGCAACCTCGGTCGCGGCGTGATGAAGGTCTCGGCGGTGGCGCCGGAACACCAGGTGGTCGAGGCGCCGGTACGGATCTTCCACGACCAGGCCAGCCTGGCCGCGGCCTTCAAGGCCGGCGAGCTGGAGCGCGACCTGGTCGCCGTGGTGCGTTTCCAGGGCCCGCGGGCGAACGGCATGCCGGAGCTGCACAAGCTCACGCCGTTCCTCGGGGTCCTGCAGGATCGTGGCTTCAAGGTGGCGCTGGTCACCGACGGGCGCATGTCCGGGGCGTCGGGCAAGGTGCCCGCGGCCATCCATGTGAGTCCGGAAGCCATCGCCGGCGGTCCCCTGGCGCGCCTGCGCGACGGCGACCGGGTACGGGTGGATGGGGTGAACGGCGAGTTGCGGGTGCTGGTCGACGACGCCGAATGGCAGGCGCGCAGCCTGGAGCCGGCGCCGCAGGACGGCAATCTCGGTTGCGGCCGCGAGCTGTTCGCCTTCATGCGCAACGCCATGAGCAGCGCGGAAGAGGGTGCCTGCAGCTTTACCGAGAGCCTCAACGGCTGGCGCTGATTCTGATAGGTCGATGTCCGCCGGCGCTTGGCTGGCGGCTGTCTCTCCGGCAACATCTGCCGACCGTCCCGCCCTGGCGCGGGGCATTGCGGTTCAACGACGATGAATAACGACAACAAGAGAAGCGCCGGCGGCCTCGGCCTGGTCGGCGATATCGGCGGCACCAATGCGCGTTTCGCGCTCTGGCGCGGGCAGCGCCTGGAATCCATCGAGGTGCTCGCCTGCGCCGACTACCCACGGCCTGAACTGGCCGTGCGCGACTACCTGGCGCGGATCGGCGAATCGGTGGCGAACATCGACTCGGTCTGCCTGGCCTGCGCCGGTCCGGTTGGGGCGGCGGATTTCCGTTTCACCAACAACCACTGGGTGATCAATCGCGCCGCGTTCCGCGAGGAGCTGGGGCTGGATCACCTGCTGCTGGTCAACGACTTCAGCACCATGGCCTGGGCCGCCTCGCGGCTGGGCGCGGACGAGCTGGTGCAGGTCCGGGCCGGCAGCGCCCAGGCGGATCGCGCCCGGCTGATCATCGGTCCCGGCACCGGCCTTGGCGTCGGCAGCCTGCTGCCGCTGGGCGGGGGACGTTGGGAAGTGCTGCCCTGCGAGGGCGGGCATGTCGACCTGCCGGTCACTTCGCCGCGCGACTTCGCGCTCTGGCAGGGCCTGCAGGCGCGCTACGGACACGTCTCCGCCGAGCGCGCACTGTCCGGCAACGGCCTGCTCGCCCTCTATGAAATCAGCTGTGCCCTGGACGGGGTCGCCGTCCGCGCGAGCAGTGCGGCGGAAGTCGGTGCCCTGGCCATGGCCGGCGACGCCCAGGCGGACGCCGTGCTGGAGCACTTCTTCCTGTGGCTGGCGCGGGTCGCCGGCAACGCGGTGCTCACCGTCGGCGCGCTCGGTGGCGTCTACATTACCGGCGGCATCGTCCCGCGTTTCCTCGAGCGCTTCATCGCCAGCGGTTTCGCCGAGGCCTTCGCCAGCCGTGGCAAGACCAGTGGCGCTTACCTGCAGGACGTACCGGTGTGGGTCATGACCGCCGAACATCCGGGCCTGCTCGGCGCCGGCGTCGCCCTGCAGCAGGCCCTGGACGCCGAGGGCTGAGTCGGCGTCGAGCAACCGCATAAGGAGGAGCCTCGTGAGCGCGAACGGACGATCGATCCTGCTGGTGGACGATGACCAGGAGATCCGCGAATTGCTGGAGACCTACCTGAGCCGCGCCGGCTTCCAGGTCCGCAGCGTCTCGCGGGGCGCCGACTTCCGCCAGGCGCTGTGCGAGGAGGAGGCGAGCCTGGCGATCCTCGACGTGATGCTGCCGGACGAGGACGGCTTCAGCCTCTGTCGCTGGATTCGCTCCCACCAGCGCCTGGCCTGCATGCCGATCATCATGCTCACCGCCAGTTCCGACGAGGCCGACCGGGTGATCGGCCTGGAACTGGGCGCCGACGACTACCTGGGCAAGCCGTTCAGCCCGCGCGAGCTGCTGGCGCGGATCAAGGCCCTGCTGCGCCGCGCGCAGTTCACCCAGGTGCGCGGTGGCGACGTACTGGCCTTCGAGGACTGGCGACTGGACACGGTCAGCCACCGGCTGTTCCACGAGGACGGCGAGGAGTTCTTCCTCAGCGGCGCGGATTTCGCCCTGCTCAAGCTGTTCCTCGACCATCCGCAGCAGATCCTCGACCGCGACACCATCGCCAACGCCACCCGCGGCCGCGAGGTGCTGCCGCTGGAGCGCATCGTCGACATGGCGGTCAGCCGCCTGCGCCAGCGCCTGCGCGACACCGGCAAGGCGCCGCGGCTGATCCAGACCGTGCGCGGCAGTGGCTACCTGCTGGCGGCGCAGGTGCGGCCGCACCTGCAGCCATGAGCGAACGGCGGCGCTGGTCGCCGGTGCCGCGCTCGCTGCTCGGGCGCATGCTGCTCCTGACCCTGCTCGCGGTGCTGGTCGCGCAAGGGCTTTCCAGCCTGTTCTGGCTGTCGCACCTGCGCTCCAGCCAGCGCGAGGGCCTGCTCACCAGCTCGCGCAGCCTGGCCTACTCGATGGCGGCCAGCGTCAGCTACTTCCGTTCCCTGCCGCTCGGCTACCGTCCGCTGGTGCTCGACCAGTTGCGCAGCATGGGCGGTACGCGCTTCTTCGTCTCGCTGAACGACCGGCCGCTGGAGATGCGTGCCCTGCCGGACACGCCGAACAAGCAGGCGGTGCTGGAGATCGTCCAGGACGTGTTGCATCAACGCCTGGGCAAGGAGGTCGAGCTGCAGGTCGAATTCGTCAGTCCCGACGAGCTGCGCCTGTTCAACGGCGCGCTGAAGCTCGACGAGCTGCCGCGTTCCTGGGCGCACTACGCGCTGACCCTGGAGCCGGTGAACCCGCCGGTGCTGGTGACCCAGATCCGCATCGGCGACAGCGAGTGGCTGTACATCGCCAGCCTGATGCCGGCGCCGTACGTCAGCCTGGAACCCGAGGGACTGCAACCGCAGCAGGTGCTCTCGATCGTTTTCACCAGCCTGTTGCTGCTGCTTTTCACCGGCTTGCTGATGCATTGGCAGAGCCGTCCGCTCAAGCGCCTGGCGCGCGCCGCCCGCGACCTGGCCCTGGGCAGTCCGTCGGCAGCGCTGGAGGAACGCGGCGCCAGCGAACTGGTGGAGGTGGCGCGCGCCTTCAACACCATGCACGAGCGCATCGACCGTTACCTGAACGAGCGCGGGCAGTTGTTCAGCGCCATTTCCCACGACCTGCGCACGCCGATCACCCGCCTGCGCCTGCGGGTAGAACTCCTCGAGGACGAGCGCTTGCAGGAGAAGTTCGGGCGCGACCTGGACGAGCTGGAACTGCTGGTGAAGGGCGCGCTGCAGTGCGTGAAGGACACCGATATCCACGAGAACGTCGAGCCGGTCGACCTTAACCTGTTGCTCCAGCACATCGCCGAGCCCTACCTGGCCGATGGCCGGGTGGAGGTCGTCGGTCGCGCCGCGGAGCCTTATCCGGGCAAGCCCCTGGCGCTCAAGCGCTGTATCGGCAACCTGCTGGACAATGCGCTGAAATACGGCGAACGCGCCCGCCTGAGCCTGGAGGACGGGCCGGAAGCGGTGGTGCTGCACGTCGACGACGACGGCCCCGGCGTGCCCGAGCAGCGCCTGGAACAGATCTTCGAGCCGCGCTTCCGCCTGTCTCCGCGAGGGCAGGGCTACGGGCTGGGCCTGGGCATCGCGCGCAACATCGCGCACACCCATGGCGGCGAAGTCAGTTTGCAGAACCGTCGCGAGGGCGGCCTGCGGGTCAGCCTGCGCTTGCCGCGCCTGGGGCTGGAGTGATGGGCTGGCCTGCCGGGCCCTTGAACGAGGCAGGTAGGCACGAGGTTCTCCCGCGTTCTGTGGCAGCGGCAGACAGAGGCGGAGCGGGCGCTATGGCAGTGTTTGCGCGGGCATCGATTGCTCGGGCTGAAGTTTCGTCGGCAGAAGGTTCTCGGGCCGTACATCGTCGATTTCGTCTGTCATGAGCGGATGCTGGTGATCGAACTGAATGGCGGGCAGCATGTGGGTTCGCCGGCCGATGCCTGGCTGGAGAGCCGGGGTCCAGGGTACTGCGGTTCTGGAACGACAGCGTGCTGGCGCGCAGGGAGGTGGTGCTGGAGGTCATTCTCGTGTTGTAGGAGGTTTCTGTCGCGAAACCGCCTTGCCGAGTTCAAGTCCAGATTTTCCTGCTCTGCCTCAATCCCAATGTAACCACTCCGTGACAAACCCGGATCGCTTCGTTACCCGCGACGCAGAACGCTTGAATAGACTCGAAGCATTGCAAGCGCAGACTTGCTCCGAATAACAAGAAGAAGGTTTTCCTCATGAATGCGATCCGTCGCCTCTCTGCCGTCATCTGTCTTTCCTCCCTCTGTCTCTCCCCGCTGCTGGCCCAGGCCGGCGAAGTCGAAGTGCTGCACTGGTGGACCTCCGCCGGCGAGAAGCGCGCCGCCGAAACCCTGAAGAAGCTGGTCGAAGCCAAGGGCCACACCTGGAAGGACTTCGCCGTGGCCGGCGGTGGCGGCGAGGCGGCGATGACCGTGCTGAAGACCCGCGCGGTGTCCGGCAATCCGCCGGCCGCGGCGCAGATCAAGGGGCCGGATATCCAGGAGTGGGGCGAACTGGGCCTGCTCGCCGACCTCAACGCGGTGGCCGCCGAAGGCAAGTGGGACAGCCTGCTGCCGAAGCAGGTGGCGCAGATCATGAAGTACGACGGCGACTACGTAGCAGTGCCGATCAACGTACACCGGGTCAACTGGCTCTACATCAACCCGGAAGTGTTCAAGAAGGCCGGCGCCACCCCGCCGACCACCCTCGACGAACTGTTCGTCGCCGCCGACAAGCTCAAGGCCGCCGGTTTCACGCCGCTGGCCCATGGCAGCCAACCGTGGCAGGACGGCACCGTGTTCGAGAACCTGGTGCTGAGCAAGATGGGTCCGGAAGGCTATCGCAAGGCCTTCGTCGAACAGGACAAGGCGACCCTCACCGGAGCGCAGATGGTCGAGGTGTTCGCCGCGCTGAAGAAGCTCCGCGGCTACGTCGATGCCGACGCCGCCGGTCGCGAATGGAGCGCCGCCACGGCGATGGTGATCAACGGCAAGGCCGGGATGCAGATCATGGGCGACTGGGCGAAGAGCGAATTCACCGCCGCCGGCAAGGTGCCGGGCAAGGACTACCAGTGCCTGCCGTTCCCCGGCACGCAGAAGGCCTTCGACTACAACATCGACTCGCTGGTGATGTTCAAGCTGAGCAACGCGGAGAACCGCAAGGCCCAGGAAGACCTGGCGCGCAGCGTGCTCGATCCGTCCTTCCAGAAGGACTTCAACCTCAACAAGGGCTCCATCCCGGTTCGCCTGGACGCCGACATGGCGCCGTTCGACAGTTGCGCCCAGCAGTCGATGAAGGACTTCAAGCAGGCTTCCCAGGACGGCAACCTGGTGCCGAGCATGGCCCACAGCATGGCCGCTTCCAGCTACGTGCAGGGGGCGATCTTCGACGTGGTGACCAACTTCTTCAACGACCCCGCCGCGGACCCGCAGAAGGCCGCCCAGCAACTGGCGGCCGCCATCGAGGCGGCGGCGCAGTAAGTCCCTGGCGCGGAGCCCGGCCTGGGCTCCGCTCGATCCTCCCGACTGGTTCCGTGCCGCCGTGCGGCACGGGTGGGTTCCTTCGCACGCGAGAAAACGCATGGCGACCAATTCCCCTGTCTATCCCACGGCTCCGGTAGCGCCTCGTCGCGTCTCGCCGCTCGATCGCCTGCAAGGCTGGCTGCCGAAGCTGGTGCTGGCGCCAAGCGTGGTCGTGGTGCTGTTCTGCATGTATGGCTACATCGGCTGGACGCTGCTGCTGTCCTTCACCAACTCGCGCTTCATGCCCAGCTACAAGTGGGCCGGGCTGAGCCAGTACCAGCGCCTGTGGGACAACGACCGCTGGTGGGTGGCGAGCAAGAACCTGCTGCTCTTCGGCGGCTCGTTCATCGCCATCTGCCTGGTGCTCGGGGTGTTCCTCGCGGTGCTGCTGGACCAGCGCATCCGCCGCGAAGGCTTCATCCGCACCCTCTACCTGTATCCCATGGCGTTGTCGATGATCGTCACCGGCACCGCCTGGAAGTGGCTGCTCAATCCAGGCCTGGGCCTGGACAAGCTGCTCCGCGACTGGGGCTGGGAAGGTTTCCGCTTCGACTGGCTGGTGGACCCGGAGCGGGTCGTCTACTGCCTGGTGATCGCCGCCGTGTGGCAGGCCTCCGGCTTCGTCATGGCGCTGTTCCTCGCCGGCCTGCGCGGGGTCGACCCGGCCATCGTGCGCGCCGCCCAGGTCGACGGTGCGAGCCTGCCGACCATCTACCTGCGCATCGTCCTGCCGAGCCTGCGCCCGGTGTTCTTCAGCGCGCTGATGATCCTCGCCCATATCGCGATCAAGAGCTTCGACCTGGTAGCGGCGATGACCGCCGGCGGGCCGGGTTATTCCTCCGACCTGCCGGCGATGTTCATGTATGCGCATACCTTCACCCGTGGCCAGATGGGGCTCGGCGCGGCGAGCGCGATGCTGATGCTCGGCGCGGTGCTGGCGATCGTGGTGCCTTACCTGTATTCCGAACTGCGAGGCAAGCGCCATGCGTGACGCGTCCCTGAACCCGACCTTCAGCGTCAGCCGCCTGGCCGTGCACCTGACCCTCTGGGGCGCCTGCGCGCTTTACCTGGTGCCGCTGCTGGTGATGCTGCTGACCAGCTTCAAGACGCCGGACGACATCCGCACCGGCAACCTGCTGTCGCTGCCCGACACCTTCACCGTCATCGGCTGGCTCAAGGCCTGGGACAGCGTCGGCGCGTTCTTCTGGAACTCGGTGCTGATCACCGTGCCCGGCGTGCTGATCTCCACCTTCATCGGCGCGTTGAACGGCTACGTGCTGTCGATGTGGCGCTTCCGCGGTTCCCAGCTGTTCTTCGGCGCGCTGTTGTTCGGCTGCTTCCTGCCGTTCCAGGTGATCCTCCTGCCGATGTCCTTCACCCTCGGCAAGCTCGGCCTGGCCAATACCACCAGTGGCCTGGTGCTGGTCCACGTGATCTACGGCCTGGCCTTCACCACGCTGTTCTTCCGCAACTATTTCGTGGCGATCCCGGATGCCCTGGTCAAGGCCGCGCGCCTGGACGGCGCCGGTTTCTTCACCATCTTCCTGCGCATCCTGCTGCCGATGTCCACGCCCATCGTGATGGTCTGCCTGATCTGGCAGTTCACCCAGATCTGGAACGACTTCCTGTTCGGCGTGGTGTTCGCCAGCGGCGATTCGCAACCGATCACCGTGGCCCTGAACAACCTGGTGAACATCACCACCGGGGTCAAGGAATACAACGTCGACATGGCCGCGGCGATGATCGCCGCGCTGCCCACGCTGGTGGTCTACGTACTGGCCGGCAAGTACTTCGTGCGCGGCCTCACCGCCGGCGCCGTGAAAGGCTGAGACGGGTCGCTGACCCCGGAGACGAACGAAACATGGCAACCCTCGAACTGCGCAACCTGCACAAGAGCTACGGCAGCGGCCTGGCCGATACCCTCAGGGACATCCGGCTGAAGATCGACTCCGGCGAATTCCTGATCCTCGTCGGCCCCTCGGGCTGCGGCAAGTCGACCCTGATGAACTGCATCGCCGGGCTGGAGAGCATCACCGGCGGTGCGATCCTGGTGGACGGCCAGGACATCAGCGGCATGAGCCCCAAGGACCGCGACATCGCCATGGTCTTCCAGTCCTACGCCCTGTACCCGACCATGAGCGTGCGCGAGAACATCGCCTTCGGTCTGAAGATCCGCAAGATGCCCCAGGCCGCCATCGACGAGGAGGTGGCGCGGGTGGCCAGGCTGTTGCAGATCGAGCACCTGCTCGAACGCAAGCCCTCGCAGCTCTCCGGCGGCCAGCAGCAGCGGGTGGCCATGGGCCGGGCGCTGGCGCGGCGGCCCAAGGTCTACCTGTTCGACGAGCCGCTGTCCAACCTCGATGCCAAGCTGCGGGTGGAAATGCGCACCGAGCTGAAGCTGATGCACCAGCGGCTGAAGACCACGACCGTGTATGTCACCCACGACCAGATCGAGGCCATGACCCTCGGCGACAAGGTGGCGGTGATGAAGGACGGCGTCATCCAGCAGTTCGGCACGCCGCAGCAGATCTACAACGACCCGGCCAACCTGTTCGTCGCCAGCTTCATCGGTTCGCCGCCGATGAATTTCATTCCGTTGCGCCTGCAGCGCCGGGACGGACGCTGGACCGGCCTGCTCGATAGCGGCCAGGACCGTATCGAACTGCCGCTGAGCCTGGAGCCCGGCCTGGAGGAGGGGCGCGAGCTGATCCTCGGCGTACGACCGGAGCAGATCGCCCTGGGCGATGGCAGCGCTGCCCATGACCTGCGTACCGAGGTCGAGGTGCTCGAACCGACCGGGCCGGACACCCTGGTCTTCGTCACCGTCAACCAGGTCAAGGTCTGTTGCCGCCTGGCGCCGGACGTCGCGCCGGCCGCGGGCAGTGGCATGAGCCTGCGCTTCGATCCCGCGCGGGTCCTGCTGTTCGACGCGCAGAGCGGCGAGCGCGTGGCCGTGCGCACGGCGGGCGCGGCAGCGGAGAAGGTCACCGCGTTGAACGGCAATCGCCAGAAGAACTCCTGAATCCTTTCGTACTGCCTAGACCACAACCACGAGGACGCTGGAAATGTACAAGAACAAGAAAACCAGACCGGCCGCCAGGACCGTTGGCTGCCTGTTTGCCCTTGGAGCGCTGGGCTTGGGGAGCGCGGCGCACGCCGCCGAGGCGTTCTCCCCGAACTCGAAATGGATGCTCGGCGACTGGGGCGGCAAGCGCACCGAGCTGCTGGAGAAGGGCTACGACTTCAAGCTGGAGTATGTCGGCGAGGCGGCGGCCAACCTCGACGG